>DASSYL010000290.1:0-6533 GCA_035703315.1 Candidatus Acidiferrum sp.
TAATACTCAAAAGGGCGCGGAATCAACGCCCATTGCAGCCAACTCCCCGCGAACAGCGCAACCACCACGGTTTCCTCAAGGGCCGGTTTCCTGCAAAGGCAAATCACGCAATAGAGAAGCGCCGCGATTCCCAGCCAGCAAACCGCCCAATTTCCTACCAGATAGTTCAGTGCCCGTTCCGGCTCCGTTCGAAACACCCACTGATACCACAGCGAATTCAAGCCCCGGTTCCCGAACGCGTGCTGATGGAAATGCCATATGAACTCAGACCTGCGCAATACCTCCGTAACCGACAAGGCCGCGTGCTGGCTACGCAATAATGGCCAAAAACTTAGGTAGTACGTGAGCAACGGCAAAAAACAGAGGCTAAACGCCGCAAATCCGATTCCCACCGCCAACCGTTTGCGGAACCACAGCGCCAGCGTAATCGCACCTACTACGCCCAACACAGCTAGGCTTGACCACTTCACGGAGATCGAGCAGCCCAGCATGACTCCCGCCCATGCCAGCATGGTTCTCGGATACAAGCCGCGGACTGCCGCCATCCACGCCGCGACTCCCACCACGGCAAACATCAAAATGAATACTTCCAGCATGGCTACGCGAGCCATCACAAACGTAAAATGGTTCAGCAGCGTCAACACGGCCGTTAGCATGGCCAGCGACGGATTCCCCAGTAGCCGCAGGCCTAAATAGAACATCCCCACGACGATCGCCGTCCCGGCAAGAACACTTGCGAATCGCCAGCCAAATGGATGGTCGCCGAATAGCTTAATACTGGCGGCGATCAGCAGCTTGCCAAGGGGTGGATGTTCAGGGTTTGTGTCCGCCGTCCCATTTAGGAGCGCTCGGGCCGACGAGACATAAGGCCGCTCGTCGTAAATATATGCTCCCGGTACGCTCAGCCGCGGAATAAGCAGCACCAGCGATGCCAGGGCCAATACCAGCGCCCGCAATACATTCGCCTTCGCCGGTGCAACACGGCCGATCAACTCTTCGTTTGGCAAATTTCCGCCTGGGTACGCTTGTGCGCAGAAAATCGCTTGCTGCGCCTTTACTCAGTCTACGAACAATGAAAAACACAAGCAGCCAGGCAGCAGAAGGCTTGTGTCTTACGCGTGAACGGCACTTGCCGGTGTCCTCGCTCTTCGCGGCTTTCCGAACCGTTCGCTCGACAACCCTAAACAACCACTCCTGACCGGCACCCACTTTGACCCTGTCGTTTCACACTTTCGAAATCCTGCATTCTCCCTCCCGTAACACTGCCTACCTACTCTGATTTCCACGTGTTGGTTGCAGTTCCCTCCAGGCGGACGCATTTCATCGAACAAGGAGAAGTCTCTTGAGAAAAAGCATCGCTGCGATTGCGTTAACTCTTGCTTTGTTCGGCGCAACGCTACCAGCACGCGCCGGTGACGACGAACTGAAGGGCCATAAGGTCAAGCATGTTTTGCTCCTCAGCATTGACGGTATGCATGCGGTTGACTATGAAAATTGCGTGGCATCGAAGACTTGCCCGCATCTTGCCGCTCTCGGCAGGACCGGAGTGAACTACACACGCACGACCACATCCAGACCGTCAGACTCCTTTCCAGGTCTGATGGCACTCGTGACCGGCGGGAGCCCGCGAACGGTAGGCGCGTTCTACGACGTAGCTTACGATCGCGTGCTGGCACCGCCGAAGATTGCTACGGGCAACGGGCTGCCGGGTGGAATCTGCAATGTGAACCAAATTAACGGAACGCAGACGGAATATGAGGAAGGCAACGAATTCGACCAATCGAAGCTCAATGGTGGGTTTGCCGGCTACTCCACGATCGACGGTGGCGTTAAATCAATTAATCCCGACAGGCTGGTGCGCGATCCGTTCGACAACTGCAAACCCGTTTACTCTTGGAACTTCGTTCGCACCAACACCATTTTTGGCGTGATCCACGCCGCGGGCGGCTACACAGCCTGGTCCGACAAGCACGCCGGTTACGCCTCAGTTTCCGGCCCCACCGGAACCGATCAACCCAGCAATGTGGATGATTACTATTCACCCGAAGTCAACTCTCTTCAGATTGTGCTGCCCGGAATCAAGACCGCAGCCCTCACCCCACAGGCCAGTTTTGACTGCGGTACGCTTGCTCCCAATGGCGATGACTGGACCACCGATTTCGATGCCATCAAATGCAACGACCAGCTGAAGGTCAACGCCGTACTCAACCAGATTCACGGCAGGACGCACCTCGGCACAAGCAAAGCGCCTGTCCCAGTAATCTTCGGCATGAACTTCCAGGCGGTCAGTGTTGGACAGAAGCTGATTGAGCCCAAATCCGCTAATCGAACCGACCTAAACTCGGGTGGCTATGAGAATGCACAGGGCACGCCCAGACCCAAAATGTTGGCCGAGATCCAGTACGTGGATGCCGCGATCGGGCAGATGGTCGCTGCGCTCAAACAGGAGGGGCTTCTCGATTCGACCACCATCATCATCACCGCAAAACACGGTCAGTCTCCGATCGACCCCAACCGCTTCTTCCCCATTCCCGGCAGTTCCGGCAACAACGGCGCGCCGCCGTCTGGATTCATCGGAAATCTTCTCCCGGCAGTTTATAGCGACCCCAATAACGGCCTAGGACTGGCCGAGGACGATATTTCCCAGATCTGGCTGGCAGATTCAAGCCGCACCGCCGACGCAGTGACGGCTCTGGAAAATGCCGCGACAGCGATCGGCCTGGGCCAGATCTATTATGGCGCTTCTATCAACACACTTTTTAACCCGCCTGGCGTTCCGAATAGCCCCGGGCCCTGCTGCAAGCTCCGCGAAGGCGGCGACCCGCGCACCCCCGACATCGTCGTGATTCCAAACGTTGGCGTAGTCTATACCGGAAACCTGAAAAAGCAATCCGAACATGGCGGTTACGCGTGGGATGATACCAACGTGATGCTGCTGGTATCGAACCCCGACGTTAAGGCCCGCACCGTCCACAGCTTCGTGGAGACCGCTCAGGTGGCTCCCACGATTTTGGGAATGCTGGGCCTCAATCCGGACGCCCTCGACGCCGTTCGGCAGGAGGGCACGCCCGTCCTTCCCTTCCTCTTCACCGACCACGACATGGACGGCCAGAACTAACCATCTGCAGCACTCTGCCTGCCGACGGCAGTCGCTGCCCCGCGGTCTGCGCACTTCGATGCCTGATAAAAAGGGCGGCCAGTCTTAGGTCGCCCTTTTTTCTTTCTAATCTGTGTTAAATTCCACGGCGCCACAGAGGAGAAACTCATGTCTCAATTCCACCGCGTTGCCAGCCGCATCGCACTCTTCGGGTGCCGCACGCCGCGTTTTTCAAGGTGCGGATTTGCCCTGATATTGCTGCTCGTCGCTCTTTCCGCTGCGGTCGCCCGCTCCTCAGACGAGGTCACCATCGAGTCCGGCAAACTCAAAGGCGCCTACAACGCCGATCACTCCGTGCTTATGTTCAAAGGAGTCCCCTTCGCCGCCCCTCCCACCGGAGCTCTCCGCTGGAGAGCTCCGCAACCTGCCAGGAAATGGGATGGCGTCCGCGCCGCCGAAAAATTCGGGCCAGCCTGCCTGCAAACCGACGTCTTCGGCGACATTTTGCAGTTTATGCGTGATGCCCAACCCAGCGAAGATTGCCTCAACCTCACCATCTGGCTTCCTGCCTCAGTCAACGCAACATCAAAGCTTCCTATTTTCCTTTGGTACTACGGCGGCGGATTCGTGGCGGGCGGCAATTCCGAAAAGCGCTACGACGGCGAAGCTCTCGCCAAAAAAGGCGTCATTGTCGTCGAACCCAACTACCGCCTCGGCATCTTCGGCTTCTTCTCCCATCCCGAACTCACCAAGGAATCCGGCAACAACTCATCGGGCAACTACGGGATGCTTGATCAAGTTGCCGCGCTCAAGTGGGTCGTCCAAAACATCGCGGCCTTCGGCGGCGATCCTCACAACATCACCATAGGCGGCGAATCCGCCGGCTCCGCCTCCGTCAGCGCGCTCATGGCATCTCCGCTCTCCCGCAACCTTTTCCAAAGGGCCATCGGTGAAAGCGGCGCATACTTCGCGGCCAAGGCAGGCAGCGCCTTGGACTTGGAGCCGCTTTCAGAGAGCGAACAAACCGGGATGAAATTCGCAGAGAGCCTCGGAGCAAAATCTCTCGCTGAACTTCGCGCCAAATCCGGCGACGAACTCCTTCAGGCCGCCGCCAAATTCAAGGACGGTTGGGCATTTCACCCTCACCTTGACGGCTACTTCCTGCCCACAACAGCGTTAGCTACCTACACTAAAGGCGAACAGGCTCACGTCCCGCTCCTCGCCGGATGGAACGCCGACGAAGGCAAAGCCCAGGTCCTCATGAGTCCGCAAAAGACCACCGCTGCAAGTTTCAAAGAAATGGCAGAAAAGCGCTTCGGACCAAACGCCGCCGAATTTCTCAAACTTTATCCCGCATCAAACGACGACGAGGCTCTCGTCTCCGCAGAAACTCTTTCCGGCGACGACTTCATCGCCTTCTCCACCTGGAAGTGGATGGACCTACACTCAAAATCCGGCGCGCCCGTCTTTCAATACCACTTCGAGCAAACTCCCAAGTACAAGCCCGGCTACAAAATGGGCACGCTCCCCGCCGAGGAAGCCGGCGCTCGCCACGCTGGCGAACTCGAATACGCCTTCGGCACCTTGAGACTAGCGCAGCCCGAATCCCCCTGGGCTGACGACGACCTCAAACTTTCCGACGCCATCGGCACCTACTGGACCAATTTCGTCAAAACCGGAAATCCCAATAAGCCGGTTAGCGGTCTCCCCGATTGGCCGCAGTACAACGATTCCTCACGGGGCAAAGACCCCTACTGGATCATGCACCTCTCTGGCAAAAACCTGGCCGCAGCCCCCGACATCGTCCGCCCCCGATACCTCTTCCTCGACTCCCATTCCGCCGTAGTGGCGGCAAAATAGGCGCCGATCAGGTGGATCAGGTGCGGGTAAATCGCCTTGGTTCTTGAAAGGTCCGAGAGTCCGAAGACATCGCTCTTGCCGTTCGCAATTGCCCTGGTCGCCCTCACCTTGATCTCTGCAGTTGGGCAATCGGTCTTGGCGGCTCGCGGGATTCCGCTATCGGAGGCGACCGGGCGACTCGACTCGTTCGTATTCAACCTTGTGCTGGCTTCGTGCATCCACTTCGACAGACGCGCTCGCAACTTCAGCGTGCCATATGAATTCGACGCTTTTATGTTTTTCGCCTGGCCATTCCTCATGCCTTGGTATCTCTATAGAACGCGCGGCAAGCAAGGGTTGCTCTACGCCGCCGCCACCTACGGCATAGCTATCTTGCCGTCTTTCGCCGCCACGATTGCGGCCTCGTTGGGCGGGATCCGATGACCCATCGTAAGTACCAGGCCAGGACGTCATCCAACCTAACTTACGGCGGTCGGACTCTTGCACAGAGCCCGGCTCGACGAAGCGCCTGCCACCTCTGAAACTCCCTTGCCCTCCCGGCCTCCACCTGAATCCCTAATTCCTACTCCTTGTACTCCAGCCGCGGCCCGCTCACCTGCTTCGCCTTCAAATCCACTTTCACTTCCACCCGGTCCGCAATCTTGATGAACGGAATCCCCTTATTCATCCCATAATCCTTCCGGTCAAACGCCATCGTGCCCTCAATCGTGCCCTCTCCTGTCCCTTTCCCCGTGACCGTCAGCAGCAGCTTCTCCGGCTTCGTCACTCCGCGAATCGTGAAATCTCCATCCACCTCAAACGTCGTTGGCCCCGTCTGCACCACCTGGTTCGACACAAACGTGATCAGCGGATTCTCCTCCGCGTAAAAGAAATCCTTCCCCTTCAGCTTGTTGTTCTTCATACCACTGCCGGTATTCACGCTCGCCGCTTGGATATTAATCTCCAGCTTTGCGGTAGTCACATCCGGCGAAGCAAACGCCAGCTTCGCATCCCACTTATCGAACGTTCCTTCCAGCGCTACCGACGCCTTGACATTAAACTTGATCGAACTCTCGACTGGCGTCACTTTGAACGCTGGCGCTCCGGACGGTCCCTGCGCCCGCCCCGCGGCGCCGCTCAACAGCATCCCCGCAATAATCCATATTCGTTTTCGCATGCCACCCAGCCTGAGACCTTCCTCCCTGTCCGTCAACCCCGTCTTTCACTCTCTCCTCGCACGTTCCTCCGTGAGCTCTATGCTAGAAAAATATTTCGTCCCGGTGCCGGCCTGTCCGCCTTGCCATTTTTCGGTGGTGCTCCTTCTTATTTTTCTGTAGTATCTTACCTAGATAACTAACTGCGCCATCGGTTTTCGCCGCTGCTCCCACCACTTAGGTCCCTAACTCCTTTAGAATCATACTTCTTACAAACAGGGGAGGGGCACCCCTTCCGTCGTACACTCTTCTCATGCTACTACCGCTCGTGCTGATGGCTCTGCTGCTCGCGGCGGGGAACATAGTGTTCTGGCGTTTCGATCCTCGCCAACCGCTCTGGCGCCGCATCCTGAAAGTCATCGGGACGCTGGCCGTCACCGCCG
>DASSYL010000314.1:0-2722 GCA_035703315.1 Candidatus Acidiferrum sp.
CCTACCATGCGATGGATCGTCGTGGTCACCGTTATGGCCCTTCCCTTTGATCCGCAGTGGAGATTTTGTGAGCGGATATGGTACTTGGCTTGGCCGGGCGTTCGGTAGAGACATTTGGCCTAGAGCAAAGGCAAAAAGCAAAACGTAAAGCGGCGTCGTAACTGCGACGGGAAATTCCGCCCTCTTAAGAGGGCGGCTACAGGTGGCGTTCACGTCGTCAGGGCAAGGGCAGGCCGACGTAGTTTTCGGCGAGGGATTGGGAGGCGGCGCGGGAGCTGGTGACGTAGTCGAGGTCCGCGAGCTGGCGGCGGTGGTCGAAAGGATTGTCGTCGGGGAAACGGTGGAGGAGCTGGGTCATCCACCAGGAGAAGCGCTGGACTTTCCAGACGCGGCGGAGGCAGGTGGCGGAGTATTGCGCGAGAAGATCGGAGCTGCCGCGCGAGTAGAACGCGCCGAGGGCTTCGGCCAGGAGGCGGACGTCGGCTACGGCGAGGTTGAGTCCCTTGGCGCCGGTGGGCGGGACGATGTGGGCGGCGTCTCCGGCGAGGAAGAGGCGGCCGAACTGCATGGGTTCGACGACGAAGCTGCGCATGCTGGTCACACCTTTTTGAATGATGGGACCTTCTGTGAGCTTCCAGCCATCGCGGGTGGCGAAGCGCTTGTGGAGTTCGCTCCAGATGCGATCGTCGGGCCATACGTCAAGGTTTTCATCTGGCTCGCATTGGAGGTAGAGGCGGCTGATTTCCGGAGAACGCATGGAGAGAAGGGCGAAACCGCGGTCGTGGTGCGCATAGATGAGTTCGTGGGAGGAAGGAGGGGCCTCGGCGAGGATGCCGAGCCAGCCGAAAGGATAGTCGCGGTCGTAAGTGGTTAGCAGACCCTCGGGGAGGGCAGCGCGCGAGACGCCGTGGAAGCCATCGCAGCCGGCGATGAAGTCGCAGTCGAGACGTTCGGTAGTTTTCTGGTCGGGGGCGTTGTGCTGGAAGGTGACGTAGGGATTTGGAGAATCGATGGCGTGGAGCTGGACGTTCGTAGTTTCGAAGAGGATAGGCTTGTTGGCGGCCAGGCGGGCGGCGACGAGATCCTTGATGACTTCGTGCTGGGCGTAGATCGTGACGCACTTGCCGGCGGCCAGGTCGCGGAAGTCTATGCGATGGCCCCGGCCGTTGAAGCGGAGTTCGATGCCGCCGTGTTCAAGGCCCTGGCGTTTGAGGCGATCGCCGACACCCAATTGGTGCATGAGCTGGACCGTGCCGTGTTCGAGGAGGCCGGCGCGGACGCGCTCTTCGATGTACGGGCGGGCGTGGAGCTCGAGGATGACGGAGTCGATGCCGAGACGGTCGAGGAGGAGCGAGAGGAAAAGGCCGGCCGGGCCGGCGCCGATGATGGCTACTTGGGTGCGCATGGTTCGCAGGGAAAAGATAGCGCACCAGTGTCGCTGACTGCCAATCAAGAAGAGGGTTTTAACACCGAGCGCGCAGGGTCAAGATTGCCTGTGCTACCGGGAGCGGATTGAGTAGAATGCGCGCGGCTTTGGGAAGAAGGTGTGAGCGATGGGATTGAATCCGGTTTTGTTGCGGAGCACGGTGGTGGCGGCGCTGGGCGGGCTGCTGTTTGGGTTCGATACGGTCGTGATCTCGGGGACGACGCAGGCGCTGACAGATCTGTTTCATTTGACGCCGCTGTCGCTGGGCGTGACGGTGTCGAGCGCGCTGGTTGGAACGATTCTCGGCTCGATGCTGGCGGGGATACCGGGCGACGCGTACGGCCGGCGCGACAGTTTGCGGATTCTGGCGGTGCTGTACCTGGTGTCGGCGATCGGGTGCGGGCTGGCCTGGAACTGGACGGCGTTGGTGGTATTTCGCGTGGTTGGCGGGCTGGCCATTGGCGGTTCGTCGGTGCTGGGGCCGATGTACATCGCGGAAATTGCCCCGGCGAAATATCGCGGGCGGCTGGTGGGATTGTTTCAGTTCAATGTGGTGTTCGGGATCCTGCTGGCGTACATGTCGAACTATTTGATTGGGACGATTGGGCTCGGCGGGACGGAGTGGCGGTGGAAACTGGGGATCGCGGCGCTACCAGCAGCGATTTTTTTGTTGATGCTATTGGGGATTCCGCGGAGTCCGCGCTGGCTAGCGAAAAAAGGCCGCGTGGACGAAGCGCGCGAGGTTCTGCGCATTACCGGCGAGGAGAATTACGAGCAGGAGCTAAAGGACATCGTGGCCTCAATTGATGCGAAGCATCACGCTGAGGACACGCTGTTCAACGGCAAGTATGGGTTGCCGATTTTTCTGGCGGTGTCGATCGCGATGTTCAACCAGCTTTCGGGGATCAATGCGATTTTGTACTACTTGAACCAAATTTTTGCGCAGGCGGGATTCAGCAAAGTGTCTTCAGATTTGCAGGCGGTGGCGATTGGAGCGACCAATCTGATTTTTACGATGATTGCGATGACGCTGATTGATCGCGTGGGACGAAAAAAATTGCTCCTGACGGGCGCGGTGGGAACGACGTTGTGCCTGGCCGGAGTTTCGTATGTGTTTTTGTCCCACAGCCACGAATCGCTGCTGGTGTGGCTGCTGGTGGCGTACATCGCGTTTTTTGCGTTTTCGCAGGGCGCGGTCATCTGGGTGTATATCGGAGAAGTGTTTCCGAACCGGGTGCGGGCGGCGGGACAAAGCCTCGGGAGTTTTACGCACTGGGCGATGGCGGGAATTATTTC
>DASSYL010000579.1:0-18058 GCA_035703315.1 Candidatus Acidiferrum sp.
CAAGAAACTAGCCAGCCAACCGGAGTGATTTTGGACGGCGAGCAATAACACGGCCGCGTAGAACGCGGCCATCCACGTAAAGCCGACGGTTTGCATGGCCAAGGTCTTCGAGCCGTACGAGAAGAACAAGAAAAGTGCCACGCCGAATGCAAGGACGCCAAGCACCACCCGCAGCGACGCCAGGTTTTGGCCGAGCCAGCGCCGACCGGTGTCGGAACGAACGAGAATGGCTACGAGCATGCCGATAGCAAGCGCATCCATACGACAGACGGTTCGTGTGGTGATTGCGGTGAGAGCCATATCGGACGCGAAGCGAAAGTAAATCCGGGCCGATATGGCTAACAGCAAAATGGTGGCGAGAATCCATTTCAGATAGCGAGGAGGAACTATCCGCACAACCAGAGGGGCAACGAGATAGAACTGTTCTTCGACTGCCAGAGACCAAAGATGGCCAAACCATGCTCCGGCGAGCCCAAAGAAACGAAAATCAAAAGAGTTTTGCAGAAACAGGAAATGCGACCAGATGGAGAAATTTAATGGCGGGCGTAGGCCGGAATTGGAAAACTTTACTATCAAATCTGGAGCAAAGCCGACGATCAGGACGTAAAGTAGCACCCACGCGAAATAGACGGGAACGATGCGAAAAAACCGGCGGGCGTAAAAGGTTTTGAAGTAGGAGCGAGACTCACGCGCGTCCATCAAAATGCCGCCGATCAGAAATCCGGAGAGGACGAAAAAGAGGTCCAGCGCGGTCCAACCCAGACCGGTCGAGCGCTGCAGGTAAGCCAGAAAAGTGCCGGCTGGATATTCGCCTTCCTGAGAAACAGTGTGGTAGACGAGGATCATGATGAGTGCAAATCCCCGCAAACCGTCGAGCTCGATGAGGCGCTGCTTGGGGAAGGAACCGGCCATTCGCGTCTCGGCAAAGTAACAAGAGGCGAGGAGCGGGGTCAAGGAAGGACGGGCGTCCAACGAAAGAATTAACCAAAAGGAGCGCACGAGGAATCGAAGCTCGCGCGCCCCAAAATGCCGAATCTATAGACTTACCGCCAGCAGCAAATCTTCAGTAGTCCCAAGGGGCGGTTAGCCAACGTGCCGATCGATGGCCTTGGTAATCTGGTCCTTGGGGACCGCGCCCACGATCTGCTCAACTACCTGGCCGCCCTTGAAGACGAGAATGGTCGGAATGCCGCGGATGTTGTAGCGGCCGGCGGAGTTCATCGCCTCGTCCACGTTGAGCTTGGTGACTTTAATTTTGCCCGCGTAATCGTGGGCGATTTCCGCGACGGTCGGGGCCAGCATGTGACACGGGCGGCACCATTCCGCCCAAAAGTCGACGACCACCGGCTGCGCGCCGCTGGCGGTAAGCACTTCAGCTTCAAAGTTCCCGTCATTCACCGACTGGATGATGTTGTCTGCCATGTTCTTTGCTTTCAGCGGGATACCGTATTGGCGGCTTCTCGCTGGTCTCCTTGTCCGTTAATTAGATGTTGCAACAGGTATTTGGTTTCCTGCCGGTTGACCCAGTCCCCGGGCGGCACGCGCCGCTCCATATAGTTTGGCATATTCCGCCGCCGGAGCTTTCCAGGAAAAATCTTTGGCCATACCGTTGAGCTGGATACGTTTCCAGATGCGTTGGTCGGCGTAGTGATGCAGCGCCTGCTTGACGGCGTAGAGAAATGAGGTGCCGGAGTACTCGCTGAACTTGAAACCGGTTCCGGTGCCGTGCTCGAGGTCGAAGTTTTCGATGGAATCGTCCAGGCCACCAGTGGCGCGCACAACCGGAACGGTGCCGTACTTCAAACTGTACATCTGGTTGAGGCCGCTCGGCTCGTAGCGTGAGGGCATCAGGAAAATGTCGGAGCCGGCTTCGACTTTGTGAGCCGCGGCATTATCGTACGTGAATTTGTAGCCGACGCGGCCGGGATAAGCGCTGGCCAGGGCGCGGAAGAGGTCTTCGTAGCGGCGGTCGCCGGTGCCTAAAACTACCAGCATCACGTCTTCGCGAAGTATTTCGTGCGCACGGTCGGCGATGAGGTCAAAGCCTTTCTGGTCGGCGAAGCGGGAGACAATGCCCATCAGCGGGCGATGCAAGTTATCAGTGGACAATCCATAGAGCTCCAGCAGATCCTGTTTGCAGACTTGCTTTCCACTGAGATCCTTCGCGGAATATTTGGCCGCGATGAGCGGGTCTTTGGCCGGATTCCACGCAGAATAGTCCACGCCGTTGAGAATGCCCACCACGCGCTCGGAGCGGCCGCGGACGACGCCGTCGAGGCCGTAGCCGAATTCCGGTGTTTGGATTTCCTGAGCATAGCGGCGGCTGACGGTGGTGAGGTAATCGGAATAGACCAGGCCGCCCTTGAGAAGATTCACGTTGCCGAAGAACTCCAGGGCGGCGGGATTGAAGAGGACTTCAGGAATTCCGGCTCGGGCCAGTACGTCGCGGCGGAACTGTCCCTGATAGCCCATGTTGTGAATGGTGAAAACGACGGGCAAGTCCTTGACCACGGCGTCGTCGCCATAGGCGGTGCGAAGGAGAACCGGCAGGAGGCCAGTTTGCCAGTCGTGACAATGAAAGACGTCGGTGGGCCAGGCGTGTTTCGATAGTTCGATGGCGGCTCGGCAAAATTCACTGTAACGTTCGGCGTTGTCGGGGTAGTCACCGGCCGCGGTGCCGTAAAGCGCGTCGCGGTTAAAGTACGCAGGATCGTCTACAAAGAAATAGCGGACGCCGCTGAGGAGAGTGCCGTCTGCGATGGCGGGAAAACGCAGGCGATTGCCGAGAGGAATCGTCAGGCTCGGGATGATGGGAGTGTCGGCTTTCGTGCCGCGATAATGGGGGAGGACAACGGCAACTTCGTGGCCCTGCGCGACGAGGGCTTTGGGGAGAGCCTCAACAACATCGGCGAGGCCGCCGGTTTTCGAGAAGGGCAATCCTTCAGAGGCTACAAAGAGGATTCTCATCCAGTAATGGCGCGCAGGTTGCTCCGCCTCTGTACGCTACCGAAGCGACGGCGAGGCGTCAAGCGAACGGTAATGCTTTGCTACAATTTCGGTTTCCATAACCAGACCATGACCAGACAGAGATTAGGGCAGCACTTTCTGCACGATGCAGGATGGCGCGAGCAGATCGCCAGAGTGATCCGCGTATCGCGGCATGAGCCAGAGCGGCATGAGGCGCGGCCGCATTGCTGGATCGAGATTGGCGCCGGCCACGGCGAAATGACTGAATACCTGGCGGCGACGGGAGCGCCAGTGTACGCGGTGGAATTGGATTCGCCGTTGATCGGCGGCTTACAGAAGCTGGCGCGCAGATTTCCCAACCTAGCTGTAGTCGCCGGAGATGTTTTGCAGACGGACTTGGCGGCGATCGCATCGGGTCGCCGCGTCAAGCTGTACGGGAATCTTCCCTACTACATCACATCGCCGATTCTGCATCGCTTTTTCGAGAACGCCGAACTGATTGACGAAATCCACATCGTCATTCAACTGGAGGTCGCGTTGCGCCTGGCGGCAAAACCGCGCACACGCGATTACGGCTATCTTTCCGTGTTGACGCAATATTATTCGCACCCGTCGATCGAACTGGAAATTCCGCGCTCGGCGTTTCATCCGCCGCCGGAAGTCGGCTCGGCGCTGGTTTCGATGAAACTGCCAGGAGAAAACGCGAAGTTGCGGCTGAACGACGGCGACAAGTTCCTCGACTTCGTGAAGGCGTGCTTCGCTCAGAAACGCAAAACGCTGGTGAACAATCTGCGCGGCGCGGCAGAGCCGGTTCACATCAAGGAAGCGCTAGCCGAAATGGACCTGGCGGCAACGGCGAGAGCGGAAGAGCTGTCAGTGTCCGCACTGGCCGACCTTTACCGGCGACTCGGCCAGGGTAAATGAGGGCTAATCAGCCGCCAATCAGGATCCCGAGGCTCCATCCTTGTGGCGCGCCAGATCGAGCAGCCGATCCGGATAATCGGAGATGATGCCATCGACGCCCGCCTCGACCAGCAGGCGCATGTGGGCCGGATGATTAACGGTCCAGCAAACCACTTGCAGATCGCGCTGGCGAGCTTCGCGAAGCAGCCGCGGCGTAACCAGATCGCCGCGCACCGCAACCTGACGCGCGCCAATTTCAATCGCCTTGTCGAGCGGCTCGGCGATTTGGCCTTCGACAAGCAGCCCCGTCATCAACGTGGGTTCAATTTTTCGAACGCTGGCGAGTATATGGGGGTCAAACGAGATGATGACGGTGCGGGCGATTTCACCGGCTTCGCGCAACGCGCCGATCAATGCGTGTTCTCCACCCCAGGAACCAAATGGTTTCAGCTCTAGGTAGAACACCACGTCGTGTTTTTTGGCAAACTCCAGAATTTCTTCGACGGTCGGAACGCGTTCTCCGGCATATTCGCTGCCGAACCAGGAGCCGGCATCGAGTTTACGAAGTTCGGCGAGCGTCATGTCGTGGACGGCACCCTGGCCATTGGTAGTCCGGTTTACCGTCGCATCGTGAATGGCGACGAAACGCGCGTCGCGCGAGAGTTGCAGGTCCGTTTCGATGAAAGCCGCCCCCATCGCCACGGCCTTGCGGTAGGCCGCGAGCGTATTTTCAGGGGCGTATCCCGAAGCGCCTCGATGAGCTATCGCTAACAATCTGTGGCTCCATGGAGAACAAAAACCAGGACAGATCTGGGGGCGGGCCGAAATGCCGAAAGTATCCTACCATCCCTCCCGAGCAGAAACACCTGTTGCAGGTCAGAGGCCCCTCCTGGAACGTGGCTAGTTCGTTATGCATTGCGCTTACAAGAAAAGTGGTATCGCCGCGCACGAGAATTTGACTTAGATAAGTTCATCATAGGGACATACTTTCGGCCATCAGGCACGGAAAGGACGCCGTCATGCGCATGAAATCTGGGCCATTTCTAGCACTGGGAGCAACGCTCGCTTTGCTTGCACTACCCGCCGCAAGCGCCGGGAATCCTCAGAACGACAATCGGCAGCGCAATGAAAAGAAGATGCAGGAAAACCTGACCAAGGAGGTCCGGCATCAACTGCTGCTGCTTCCCTATTACTCGGTGTTCGACAACCTGATGTTTAAAGTGGAGGGAGACAAAGTGACGCTGCTCGGCCAGGTGGCTCGTCCTACCTTGAAGAGCGACGCCGAAGCCGCCGTAAAGGGGATTGAGGGAGTTGCCTCGATTAATAACCAGATCGAGGTTTTACCGGTTTCTCCTATGGACGATCAACTGCGCCGTGCTGTGTACCGCGCGATTTACGGCGATGCCTCGCTATCGAAATATGGCTGGTCGGCGCTGCCGTCCATCCATATCATCGTTAAGAATGGGCACGTAACACTCGAGGGCGTCGTGGATTCGGAATCGGATAAGAACCTGGCGAACCTGCGGGCGAACGGCGTGCCAAATGTTTTCTCGGTGACTAACAACCTGAACCTATCGAGCGATTCCAAAAAATAGTCGCGCAGATTGAGCCCTCACCACACTTTGTAAATCTGCCCGGTCTGATGGCCTTCGACGCTCTTGCTGTAAGCGAGCGCTGCGTCCGCCGCAGCCACAGGTTTGTAACCAGGAAAATACGGCCCGTACGACTCTATGGACTCCCGCAAAACGGTTGGGCTGACAATGTTGATGCGCAGACCGCGGGGCAGTTCAATCGCCGCGGCGCGCACGAAGCTTTCCAGCGCGCCGTTAACGAGCGAGGCACAGGCGCCAAAACGAATGGGATCCTCGCTCAGAATCCCGCTGGTTAGCGTAAACGACCCGCCGTCCGATAGAGAATCTTGACCGGCCAGAACAACGTTGACCTGGCCCATCAACTTGTCGCGCAAACCGATGGCAAATTTTTCCGGAGTCAGCTCGTTCCAAGGGCCAAAATGTACGCCTCCTGCCGCGTTCACAATAGCGTCCACTTTGTCCGTGTGTTGAAAGAGCTCTCGCAAACTTTGCAGATCGCGAATATCGGCCTGAAAGTCGCCGCTATGCCGACCGACGCTGACCACCCTGTGACGAACCGACAAGTCGGCCGCGATCGCCCGTCCCAAAGTGCCGCTGGCGCCGATTAAAACGATTTTCATGATTTCTTCCGCCGTTTTCGTGAAATAACGCAGTTCACGTTATACTTTTTTATGCCCTTACGCACCTGGCGGCTCTTACTCTATTCATCTTTTCTCGGATTGGCGCTCCTTGCCGTGCTCGCCGCTCCGGCGCGCTCGCAAAATCCGGATTGGGCTAACGAAGAGCTCGCCTGGAGGACACAGCACGCAACGGATTTGCAGAAACCGGATGGCTGGTTGTCGCTGATAGGTCTGGAGTGGCTGCAGCCAGGCGAAACGACGGTGGGGTCAGCCGCGGACAGCAAAATTCATCTGCCGGCTTCCGCACCCGCTCATCTTGCGACGTTGAAACTGGAAAACGACGCGGTACAGCTGCTGCCTCCCAAGGGCGGATTCCCTCCTGGTCTTCAGGTGAATGGCTCACCGGCTAAAGAGCAAACGCTGCGCGCCGATCCCGATCACGACAAATTGAATTCGCGAATCACGTACAGCACGCTGAACTTCTATGTCATTCGACGGGCCGACCGCTTTGCGGTGCGCCTGAAGGATGCCAAGTCGCCGGCGCTGGCTGAATTTCACGAGCTCAACTGGTACGCGCCCGACGCAGCATACAAGGTTACGGCGAAATGGGTTCCGTACAATCCGGCAAAAAAGGTTTCTCTTATCACATTGGTCGGAACCAGTTACGACCAACCGG
This sequence comes from Candidatus Acidiferrum sp., assembly GCA_035703315.1. Classification (GTDB taxonomy): domain Bacteria; phylum Acidobacteriota; class Terriglobia; order Acidiferrales; family UBA7541; genus Acidiferrum. Next base: position 6,759 of record DASSYL010000579.1, read on the forward strand.
TGCCCGGTTATGCGGAATTTGCGCTGCAAGGCAAGACCTATCGGCTGGAGCCGGTTCTCGAAGATCCGCAAAGCGCTAAACTGTTTTTCATCTTGAAGGACCCGACCAGCGCGGATACGACCTACCCGGCCTGCCGTTTTCTTTACACTCCGCTGCCGGACCAAGGCGTGGACCGCGAGGGCAAACTGGTTCTGGACTTCAACCATCTGGAAAATCCACCCTGCGCCTACACGCCATACGCCACATGTCCACTGCCGCCTGCGGGCAACCGGCTGCCGATAGCGTTGCCGGTCGGCGAACAGCGTTACCATAAATAAATGGCTTCCGGATCCCCCAACACATTGCATCGCGAAGGAGATGACGATAGCGCCCGCGAAAGGCTGGTCGCACTGCGCGGAGCGTTGCTGCGCCTGCACAAATCTCTTCTGGACATGGAACGGCGGGACTACGAGCGCGAACACGGTGTTGTAAGCGTCGGCGAACTGTTTCGGCTCGTGGTGGACGATCCGCAGTTCAGCTGGCTGCACAATATTTCCGAATTTGTGGTTCGTCTCGATGAGACGCTGACCGGCAAAGCGCCCGTCGCCGGGCCGGACGCCAACACCGCCTTCGATCTCGCACGGAAGATGTTTACACCGACGGAGGCCGGCGACGGTTTCCAAAAACAATATTTCGACGCCATCCAGCGTGACCCGGCGGTTGTTATGGAGCATGCGGAGTTGGCGCGACTCTTTGCGCAAACATTGCCCTCAGAAGCCTAGGAATAGTGGCTGCGTCGCTTTTGCCAAATGCAATTGTCATGATCGAATTCGATTCCTTCCAATCCACCCAAGTCGTTCACAACTCTTCCGCGCAGCAGTTTGAACTGCATGTCGGCGGGAAGCTCTGCCTGCTGCAGTACCGTATCGCAAACGGGAAGATGGTCATCTTTCACACCGAGGTCCCCGAAACGATTCAGAACCGCGGACTGGCAGAGCGCATGACGAAGACCGCTTTGGATTACGCGCGCGTCCAGAATCTCAAAGTGGAGCCGCGCTGCCCTTACACAGCAGCCTATTTACGCAAACACCGGGAATATTGCGACCTTCTCTAGCCCGGGGAGCGGCACTGCCAAACCGAATTAAGGAAACTGCCAATTCGTCTCTGCTTGCTCCGGTTACTGCGCGTGCCGCCGAAATAGTCGGGCGAACGCCTGTGCGATACTCGAAGGATTATGGCTTCGCACCCAGGCCGCACTAAGGCGTACCTCGCGCTGATTGCCGGCATTCTGTGCATCGCGTGGTCGGCAATTTTCGTGCGCTGGACTTCGATTCCTGGCCCAGCATCCGCGTTTTACCGGCTGCTGATTCCAGCCATTGTGCTCCTCCCGACTTGGCTGCTGCCCGGAAAGCGCACCAGGCTCAGCGCGCGCAGCTACGCCATCATCATGATCGGAGGACTTTTCTTTGCGTTGGACCTAGCGTTTTACAACACGTCCATCCTGCAGACCAACGCAGCCAACGCCACGCTGCTCGGGAACAACACCCCGATCGTGGTCGGGCTGTTGAGCTGGCTCATTTTCAAGAAGCGTCCGGGCTGGTCGTTTTGGATTGGCCTGGGGCTGGCAGTTTTGGGTGCGCTAGTGATCGTGAGAAGTGATCTCGCGCGGCACGCCAGTTTTGGTCTGGGCGATGCGATGGCCTTGGCCGCTGCGGCGTGCTTCGCCGTCTACCTCATCGCGACGGAACAGGTTCGCACTCACACCAATACGCTCGAATTTCTGCGCCTGGCGATCCTCTTCAGCACTGTTTTCATGTTTCTGTTTGCCGTGTCGCTCCGCGTGCCGCTGACGGTCCCGGACTACCGCTCATGGCTCGCGCTGCTTGGACTCGGCCTCATCTCGCAACTGGGAGGCTACCTAGCGTTGACCTATGCGCTGGGTCACTTGCCTGCGACGATTACTTCGGTGAGCCTGCTGTCGCAGGGTCCGCTGACGGCCATCCTGGCGGCGCTACTGCTGGGTGAGCCGTTGACCGGCCCACAAATTCTGGGCGGAGCGCTGGTGTTGGTCGGCGTGGGGCTCGCAAACCGTCTTGGGCGGCCGGAAGAAGAGGCCAACCCGGTCCTTTGCGAGTCCGTTGAGCCGGAAGACGCCGAAACGTCCTCGTGAGCACCGCGTCTATATTCGGTAACGAACAGATTCGATGAGCGACTCCCTGCAAACCGGACAGTTCTACGGCCAGCCGCAAGGGCGACTCGAATTAGGCGGCATGGTGTTGACGGAGCTGGCTCACCGGGTTGGGCGGAAACTTCCACGACACACGCACGAGTCCGCGTACTTTGGCCTGCTTCTCGCTGGAAGCTATTCTGAGCGCTGTGCTGGCCGCGATGCGGAGTACCTCCCTTTTTCCATGGGATTTCATCCCCCATCGCTCACTCATTCCGATCAGGTCGGCAAATGCGGCTCGCGCATGTTCTGCATCGAACTGCGCGATTCTTTCCTGGCGCAGACGCGGCCGTTGTTGACGGCTCCAGAATTCGTACCAGACCTTTGCGCTGCTGAAACAACCTGGCTCGGCCTGCGTCTATTCCGCTCTTTCTCTGGCAGAACTCTTTCGCTTCTGCAGGCCCAGGAATTGATCAGCGACATGCTGGAACGCGTCAGTGGCGCGGTGTTGGTCGGCGAATCGGGTAATCCGGTGTGGCTGAAACACACGATGGATTTGCTGCACAGCTCGTTTCGTGATTCCCTGACACTAGAAGGCATTGCGGATCAAATTCAGATCCACCCGATCCATCTTTCCCGAGTCTTTCGCAGGCGCTACCGCTGCACCATGGCCGAATACGTGAACCGCCTGCGCGTGCAGTTTGTGTGTCGCGCGCTAGAATCGGGCTGGACGGACCTCGCCGGCCTTGCTGGCGATGCCGGATTTGCCGACCAGAGCCACATGGGCCGGGTTTTCAAATCGTGCACCGGAGAAACGCCGGGCAAGTTCCGCGACTTTTTCCACTCCCGCCGCGCGTTTCTATAGAGCTTTCTAACCGAGACCGGGCGCATGTTTGTTTTGTTCTATACGTCCGCCAATTAATTCGGCAAACTCTGGGAAAATCGTCGAGCCCTAGACGAAGGAGTTCCATGCGCCGAGCATTTTTATTCATAATTCTGTTTGCGGCATTCGCTGTCGCCGCCATCGAAATGCGACCGAGCCTCGCGGCAAACGCGGCCCCGCCCGTGGACGGCGCTCAATTCACCGCCGACGGCAAATTGGCCCGTCCCGCGAATTACCGCAAGTGGGTTTTTCTCTCCTCGGGCTACGGCATGAGCTATTCGCAAAAAGCTTCCGACGATCCCGATCACCTGATGTTCACCAACGTCTTTGTTCCGCCCGCCGACTACGACCATTTTCTCCAACACGGCAGTTGGCCGGACAAGACCATGTTTGTTCTGGAAATCTACGGCTCGCAGTCCAAAGGCTCCATCAACCAGCGTGGCCATTTCCAAACGGAGTTCATGGGGCTGGATGTGGAGGTAAAAGACGCTTCGCGTTTTCCCGACAAATGGGCCTACTTTGCCTTCGACAACACGCAGTCATCAAGCGAGCCAATTTCTCCGGCCAAAAATGATTGCTGGAAGTGCCACGAGCAGAACGCGGCGGTCGAACATTCATTCGTGCAGTTTTATCCGCAGCTGCTGTCTATCGCCAAGGCCAAGAAAACCCTCAAGGAGGGAGTGAACATTCCATAGAACCACTGGCTATCTCAACGATCCCACATCTCTGTTAGGACTTCGCGGTCACCGGCGTTCGAAGGGCCAGAATCTCCACATTGTTTCCGTCCGGATCTTTCAGATAAACCGAAGACGTTCCGTCGCGATGCACATCCGGAGTTCCAAACGCAGACGGATCACCGACCAGCGCGATATGCGGTGGGTGCTGCTCCTGCAGCACAAACGCCAGCCGCACGTTCGCAAACGCGAGCATGGCCCAAGTGGCGTCCTGATATTCCACTTCACAGTGAAATCGCTGCGTATACCACTCCACCGCCGCAGCCACATCCTTAACACGCAGTGCGACGTGATGCAGCGTGTCCAGTTTTTCCTTGTTGTCGGTCATTTATGTCTCAAGACTCCGAGCCTTAGGCCGGTCCGATCCCGTCCGAGCCTCCGCCAAAGCTAGTGTAACTGGTTCGGCTGTTCAAAGAATCGCATTCGCCATTCGCAGCGTTGTTGGCAGCGCCATAACCAGTAGAATGGAATCCCCGTCGCCGTGTCCAAACCCTGAGGAGGCCACGATGTTCCGGTTCCTTCGACTCGTTTGTGTCTTGCTGTCTCTTTTCCTGGCCGCCAATCTCCAGCTTGCACAAGCACAGGAAACCCGGGCGTCAGCCGATGCGACTGCGACCAACCAGCAGCGTTCTCGCCCCAAAATCGGTATCGCCCTCGAAGGCGGCGGCGCCCTCGGCCTCGCGCACATCGGTGTCCTGCAATGGTTCGAAGACCATCACATTCCCGTGGACTACATCGCGGGCACTAGTATGGGCGGTCTTGTCGGTGGACTTTACGCCACCGGCAAGAGCCCGCGCGAGCTCGAACAAATCGTCGCCGCGCAGAGCTGGGACGTCATCATTGGGGGCAAGACTCCCTACGAAGATCTTTCCTATCGCCGCAAAGAGGATTCCCGCGACTACCCAACATTCATTCAGTTCGGTCTAAAAAAGGGGCTTTCTCTCCCCGCCGGTTTAAACGCCGGCCACCAAATCAGCCTTTTGATAGACCGGGAGACGCTTCCCTACGCTGAACTGAAATCCTTCGACGACTTGCCGATTCCCTATCGTTGCGTCGCCACCGATCTGGTTACCGGAAAGGAGGTCGTTTTTGGCGACGGCAGCCTGCCCCTCGCCATGCGCGCCACCATGTCCATCCCCGGCGTCTTCAAGCCCGTGCGCAACGGCGATCAGGTCCTGGTGGACGGTGGCCTCATCGGCAACCTGCCTTCCGACGTAGTTCGAAAAATGGGCGCCGACATTGTCATCGCCGTGCATCTCGACGTGGCTCCCGTCAAGGCCGACGAAATCCAATCATTTTTTAGCGTACTTGGCCGCTCCATCGACGTCATCATCCGCGAAAACGAACTACGCGGACTTTCGGCAGCCGACCTGGTGGTCAAGGTGGACCTGCACGAGTTCACGTCAATGAACTATGAAAAGTCCAAGGCCATCATCGAAAAAGGTCTTGCCGCGACCGAGCAGAAGCAAGCAGTTTTGCAACCATTCGCTTTGAACGATGCGGACTGGCGGAGCTACCTTTCTGCTCGGGACGCCCGCAAGCGTAACGCCATTCTCGTTCCGCAGTTCGTCCGGGTCGAAGGCACTGGCCCGGGAGCCGCGAAGCATCTTGAAGACTTTTTGCAGCCGCTTGTCGGCAAACCGATCGAGGTCAAGTCGCTCGACCAGATGCTCACGCGCCTCACGGGCATCGGCAAATTCGATTCCGTCGGCTACACACAGATTCAAGAAGGCGGGCGTACGGGCTTGCTCGTCACCGTCCAAGAAAAGGCTTATGCCCCGCCCACCCTTCAAATTGCTTCCGAGGTTGACGGCTCCGAACCGCTCGACGTCACGTTCACCCTCGCTACGCGTCTGACGCTCATGGACGTCGCCGGCTACCGCTCCGAATGGCGCACCGACGTTCTGTTCGGTAACACCTACGGCGTGTCCAGCGAGTTGTACAAACCACTTACTGCCACCAGCAAATGGTTCGTCGCGCCGCGTGCTTCACTGAATAGCACGCAATTCAAAATCTTCCAGCGTGCTGATCCAGTCGTCATTTATCGCCTTGGTACGGCGAGCATCGGTGCCGACGTAGGCTACGGATTCGACCGCTTCTCCGAAATTCGTTTGGGCTACGAAGTGGGCGACCTCGACGCTCGCGTGCGTCTTGGCCTCGCCGTTTTTCCCTCTGTCTCCGGCCGCACCGGCAACGCCAGACTCCACTTCCTGGTGGATCATGGCGACGATCCCATCGTCCCTCGCCGCGGCTACACCGCCGAAACCACTTTCCGCTGGTTTGACACCAGCCCCGGCGCGCCTGAAGGATTTCCTACAATGGAAGCTCAAATTCAGTATTTCAAACCGATCACCCGTCCCGCTTCGCTCTTCTTCGCTGCCCAAGGCGGCACAACCTTTGGAACACGCGACACCGGCCCGGTGCCGCAATTTTTCCTCGGTGGTCCGCTTCGTCTCAGTGCGTATGGAACCAACGAACTCTACGGCAATCAGTATTACCTCTTCCGCGTCGGTTATCTGCACGACCTTTTCACGCTGCCGCCGTTTCTCGGCAAAAAAATCTACGCCATCGGTAGCTACGAAGCCGGCAAGATGTACGGATTTCCGCAGCAGACCGCTTTTCCAAACGACGTCGCGGTCGGCGTCCTGGCCGAAACTGCTTTTGGCCCGCTGGTGATCGGCGGCAGCTACGGCGATAGCGGCCACCGTAAACTTTACTTCCAGTTAGGGCGCGTCTTTTGAGGTAATACGCCGCCTGGGGTCGGCGCTTCAGCCCGACAGCAGAGTGCTTGGCAATCGGTTGGGCTTTAGCCCAGAGGATCCGGTGTTTGTTTTCTGCTCTAGTGTTCCACAAAGTGTCCGAACAAATTGTTCAACGACTCTGCCAGCGTCGGATGCGCGAACACGCCATCTTTCAGCGCGGTGTACGGCAGCTTCCCCATCATCGCGATCTGCAGTTGCGACATTATCTCGCCGCCTTCAATTCCCAAAACAGCCGCGCCCAAGATCTGATCCGTCTTGGCATCCACGACCGCCTTCATGAAGCCGCGCGATTCGTCCAATTCGAGCGCTCGAGCCACATAATTCATCGGCATCTTGGCCACACGGAGCTATCGCCCCTGCTCGCGTGCTTCCGTCTCGCTCATTCCGACGCGCCCTAGCTGCGGGTCAATAAACACCGTGTACGGAACCAGCCGCCCAGCAATCGCAGCACTTCCCTTCTCAATCAAGTTCGTTCGAATGATCCTGAAATCGTCATACGAAATGTGCGTGAACGCCGGACCGCCCTTGATATCTCCGAGTGCATAGACGCCAGCCACGTTCGTTTCCAGCTTGTCGTTGGTTCGAATGAATCCCCTTTCGTCGCTCGCGATTCCCGCAGCGCCAAGATTCAAGCGATCCGTATTCGGCACGCGCCCCGCCGCTACCAAAAGATGGCTTCCGCTGATCTCCGAGGTTTGGCCTTTGCTTTCCGCCGACACTCGAACTTCGCCCTTGCCGCCTCCGACACTCTTCGCTCTGGCGTTCAATAGCACCTCAATTGCGTCCTCGCGCATGATCCCCAGCACGGCTTCGGCAACATCCGCATCCTCGCGCCCCAACAGCTGTCCGCCAGACTGAACAATCGTTACTCTGCTCCCGAACCTCCGGAACATCTGCCCGAATTCCAATCCAATATATCCGCCACCTAACACGATCAAATGCTCCGGAACCTGCTCCAGTTCCATGATGCTGGTGCTGTTCAGAAACGGCACGCCGCTCAGCCCTTCCAGTTTCGGCACCGCGGGCCGGCACCCGGCATTGATAAAAATCTTTTCCGCGCTCAACCCCGCTTCGTGTCCGCCAGCTTTTCGCACTTTCAGCGACTGCTCGCCCGTAAACTCCACCTCCCCAAAAATCAATTCCAGGTTTTTCGTCTTCTCGATCCGACCCTGGCTTCCATTGCGAAAGCTGTCGACAATCGCCCGCTTCCGTTCGCGGACCTTCGCCAAATTGATGTCCAATTTCCCCGTTTGAACGCCATAGTCCGGCCCTCGCCTCGCTAGATAGGCCACCCGCGCGCTCGCCACCATCGTCTTGGTCGGGGTACATCCTTCGTTGATGCACGTCCCGCCGACATGCTCGCGTTCCACTAGCGCAGTGTGCATGCCGGCCCCGGCCAGCGCCTGCGACAGCGGAACTCCCGCTTGGCCGGCGCCAATTACAATTGCGTCGTACTGTGCGCTATCCATTGAAAAAACCTCGCTTACGGGCTACTTGAATTCTGCTGATGCGGCCCCGGGCCTACGGTGCGCCGTCGCCGCTTTCTTTGTCAAGAAATCGTCGTTGCGTGAACAAACCGCCACAGCCCATTCACGTTCCTGTAACCGCGCTTCCGTATAAATTCCCCACCCGCAGCTCAGGTCACATCGCAAGGAGCCACTATGGCCACCGCCGCAACATCTCCTTCTTTGAATGCAGTTCCACGCGCATCCGCCCTCCACGAGAAATTTGCCAAAGGTCCCGGCCGGATCGGTACTCTTATTTTCGCTGCGGTGGCGATTGGCGCTGTTATCTACATCGGCTGGAATCTTGCCCGCGACCTGTCCGAGATGCGCACCGGATCGGCATTGCCCTATATTTTGCTCGGCGTCGCGCTGCTGGTCGCCCTGGGCTTTGAGTTCGTGAATGGTTTTCACGACACCGCGAACGCCGTCGCCACCGTTATCTACACCCACTCGCTCGACCCGCACATTGCCGTAACCTGGAGCGGCTTCTGGAATTTCCTTGGTGTCGTTACCTCCACTGGCGCGGTCGCCTTTGGGATCGTTTCGCTCCTCCCCGTCGAACTCATCCTTCAGGTCGGCAGTGGCGCCGGTTTCGCCATGGTGTTCGCCCTTCTCGTCGCCGCCATCCTCTGGAATCTCGGCACCTGGTACTTCGGCCTCCCGGCCTCGAGTTCTCATACCCTTATCGGCTCCATCATCGGCGTCGGCATTGCGAACCAGCTGATGGCATCTCGTACCGGCACCAGCGGCGTAGACTGGGGACAAGCAGCCAACATCGGCAAATCTCTACTCCTCTCCCCAATGGTCGGCTTTATTTGCGCGTCTTTGCTCCTGCTGTTGATGAAAGCGGTCATTCACGAGAAAAAGCTCTACGAAGCGCCCGAAGGCACCCAACCTCCTCCCTTTTGGATTCTGCTGATGCTCACCTGCACCGGTGTCAGCTTCTTTCATGGCTCCAATGACGGCCAAAAGGGCATGGGCCTGATCATGCTCATCCTCATCGGCACCGTTCCCACTACCTACGCCCTCAACCACGCCGTCACACCGCGCCAGACGCAGGATTTCATCGCTGTCTCGCAACAGGCTGCGCACACTCTTGACAAGTATGTGGAAGCCAGCGCCATCGTCGGCGATCCCCGCGACGACGTCACGGAATTCATCCGCAGCAAGGAATTCAAGCCCAACACCATGCTGGCCATGCGCACGCTGGTCAACGACATCGGCACCGAAATGGCTCTCTTCAAGGATCTCGCCAAGGTTCCCCATGAGCAGGTCCGCAACTTCCGCAACGATATGTATCTCGCCAGCGAAGCGCTTCGTATTATGCAGAAAAGCGGAAGACCGCAACTCGCCGCCACCGACGTCGCTGTCCTCAAGAACTATAAAACGCACATCGATCGCGCTACTCGCTTCATTCCACTGTGGGTGAAAGTGGCTGTCGCGCTCGCCCTCGGCCTCGGCACCATGGTCGGCTGGAAGCGCATCGTTGTAACGGTTGGCGAAAAAATCGGCAAGAACCATCTCACATACGCGCAGGGCGCCGCCGCTGAACTCACTGCCATGGCCACCATCGGCGCTGCCGATGCCTTTGGCCTCCCCGTCAGCACGACGCACGTGCTCTCTTCCGGCGTTGCCGGTACCATGGCTGCAAACCGGTCCGGGCTGCAATGGGCCACCGTCCGCAACCTGCTGATGGCCTGGGTACTCACCCTCCCCGCCGCCATGATGATTTCCGGCTTCTTGTTCTGGACCTTCCGCAAGATTTTCTAAACCGAAGTCTGCTGACTGAGAATCGCGCCAACCGGGTCAGCCAAGGCGCTGCCCAGTTTCTCGTGCTGATCCGCGTCCAGGTGCACACCGTCGACTACGCTGCTGCGGGTAACGCTTTCCGCGTCAAAGAATGGACACCCGAGGCCGCCGGCAATCGCTCGATACGCATCTGCTAATCCTGCGCATCTCGTTTCGGCGCCTTTGAATTTCGGCGCAATGGGTCCTTGCGGCAAACGGATCAACGGCGGCGCGACAACTAGAACTGGCGGCACCGGCATTCCCGGCTCGAGAGGCGCTTTGCGAATCTCGTTCACCAGCGCTGCAATTCCCTGCGCCGATGCCCACGCGTCATTGTACGGGTGGCAAAACTGAAAATCGTTCGTTCCCAGCATCAGGATAACCAGCGACAACGGCGACTGGATCTCAATCCGTTGCGCCAAGCCCTCTAACCCGTTACGCCCCGGCTTGAACGGGTCTTCCCAAACAGTCCGCCGCCCATTCAGGCAGTCTTCGATGACCCTCACGCCCGCATCCGAAGCGTTCAACCGCTTTTCCATCACGCCCGGCCAGCGCTGATCAAACGCCAGCCGCTTCCGTGTGTTGGGAATGATTCCCCACGTCAACGAGTCTGCGTAAACAAGGATCTGTTTCATCGAAGTCCGCTAAGTGTACAGCCTCCGCACTCACCCGACTCCATCATCACAGCAAAAAAGATATTCGTGTGTTGCTAACAAGAGCCGTACTATAGTTCTAACCGGAGAGGATTACGCCCATGCGGCTCTCGACACAACATAACCGCATTGCAATGTTGCCGGTGAAACCAGTTCTCGGCAGCGGGCGATTCCATTTCCCCCACTATCGCTAGCCGAACGCTTCACTGACATTGCTTCTTGATTTCTGCAGCTAGTTAAGCTGCGTTGACGTCCGCGTTTGCGTATACGAATTGCGTTCTCCGATTTGATCACCGTCATGTCGGGAGCGCCCAGTCGAAGCGTTTCGCTTCTTAGAAAAGGATAGCGTTATGGTCACCATCCGGGTAAAGGGTGGAACTCCGGAAGAAGGCTCTTCTCTCTGCGTCTCCTGTAGATGGGGAACGGTCCGTTCCGGGTACCGCGCCGCAGAAGCAGAAACCTTCTGCCGCATGGTCGAGCACTCTCCGCGTGTTCCGTTCAAAGTGCGCGAGTGCTCTTCCTACGATGACCGCCGCATTCCCAGCCTCTACCACATGGAGAAAATTGGCTGGGTGCTGCTGACCAAGTCCGCCGGTCGCAGCATCGGCTTCGTTACTTCGGAAAAGTTCCGGGAGCTCGAAGGCCAGGATGCGGAGATCATTCCGGAAACCGCCTACAACTCAGAATAAACCGTAGCCAGGGCGCGGCAACAGCCGTGCCCTCGGTTTTTTAGGAATCACTTGGCAATAGTTCAGAAAGGGAGAACTGCCATGCGCCTTAAGTACGACGATCAGGATTACTTTTTTCGAGAGATCCAGCAAACGTAGGA
>DASSYL010000495.1:0-2561 GCA_035703315.1 Candidatus Acidiferrum sp.
CTCGCGACCCAGGAGCCGGCTCCAAAAGGCGGCGGAGGTTCCCCGCCCGATGCCGGCAGCGCGGTGATGCGCAACGCCATCAGCGGCGCGAAAGAAGCCGAGCGCGCACTGTATCTTTACGAGCGGATTGAGCGGGTGGAGTCGCGGAAGGAGGCAAATGACGCCACTCCGCAAAGCGTGAAGATTTCGCGCGTGGTGCCGGCGGGCACGGGAATCGCGAAGATTACGCTTGGCCCCGATGGCAAACCTTCGAACCTAGAAGCCTACCGCGATGAATTGAACAAGCTGCTGAATTCGCTGACGTGGGCGGCGGCATCGGGTCAGCCGCAGCGCGAGGCTTACCAGAAGGTGCAGAAAAAACAGAAGGATCGCGACGACCTGATCGAAGCGACGCACAGTGCGTTTATCTTTACGTTTGTGGACCAGGAGCCGCGCGATGGGCGCATGCTCGCCAAGTACCGCATGGAGCCGAATCCCAAGTTCAAATCCACCAACCGCGCCACTTCGATTTTCGCGAAAGTAAATGGATTCGTTTGGGTAGATGAAAAAAGCAGTGAGTTGGCGCGCGTGGAAGGCGAAGTAACCGACGATATTTCATTCGGAGGGTTTCTGGCGAAGGTTTACAAAGGCAGCCGCTTCATGCAGGACCGCTACGAGATGGCGCCAGGACTGTGGCTGCCGTCGTTCACGCAATACGATTTTGACGGCAGAAAATTTTTCTCGAGTTTTTCGGTCCACGAAAAAACTTTCTATTCGGGCTATAAGAAAATCGGCCCGCCCGCCGAAGCCATTCCGCAAATTCAGTCCGAGATCGCACAGCTGGACGCCGCGAAGTCCGCCGAGAACCGGTAAGCCTCATAATCACCGTATCCCGACACGCAAATCCTGTAGTTGGGAGGAAAAATTTCGCGAAGCGGCAACCTACGCCGCATTCGAAACGTCTATCTGTGAGCACGCAGACGGAAACAGTTGTTTGACGGAACCGGAACGTCAGACAAAGGAGCAGCGGTTCAAATTTCGCGGTAAGCAGGACTCCAGGCGCCCGCGATTTGCCGTACGAGAAGCAAAGCGGATGGTAAAGAACGTATACCTGTTGGTGTGGTTGGCGCTGCTCGGTATGGGGATCACGGCGCGAACCAGCTGTGCACAAAATCTCTCCGACCTTACAATCCAATACAAAGTTAACGATGACTCCCTGCTGGCCCGGGCAAACGCTGACGACGACTTTTTCCTTTCGAACAAACTGTCAACGAACAGAGCAAGTACGACCAGGGCGCTGCGGCCAGATGGCTGCGCGTTCGAACCGGTAGCTTCGACGCCGCTCAGCTTGGAGCCGACCGCCACGGACCGCAGCTCCGAATCGGACACCGCGTGTTTCGCGGCAGGTCTGCGGCCGAAGACGCAGTTGCGGTTTACGCTGGCGCCGGTGAATCCGTGCAGTGGTTTGCTGCGGATTGATTTTGCGTCGGCTTGCGCGGTGCAGCCTGCGCTGGGATTGACGCTGTGGAACAGCCGAATTCGCATGATGGATGCGGACGCGCTGCTGGTAAAGCAACCGCCGCGGGAGGGCTTTCATTTGCGAGCGGCGCTGCTGCAGTCGCTGGGATTTTTGCTGCTGGAGCACGGATTCCGTTTCGCCAACGATCCGTACTTGCGCTATCTGGTGTTCCATAAGCCTTTCTGGAGCGACTATCTGGCATCGGCGGGCAACTTCAATATGAATCGCTGGGGAGACGGCGACGACTTTCTGGTGAATTACATCGGGCATCCGCTGGAGGGCTCGGTTTCCGGAAATATTTTTATTCAGAACGATCCGGAAGGACGCTCCGCACGATTCGGCAAGTCTTCGACGTATTGGCGGAGCCGGATGAAGGCCATGGCGTGGGCCGCTGCGTACTCGGCATATTTTGAGATTGGGCCGGTATTGAGCGAAGCGGCGATCGGCAATGAAGGCGGCTATACCTATGTGCCACATTGCGGCTTTTATCCGACGTGTCCGAAAGAACCGGGAGAGCGTTACAAGCCGCCAACCAACAACACCGGCTGGGTGGATTTCGTGGTAACGCCGGTGATCGGAACGGGCTGGCTGATTCTGGAAGATTTTCTGGAAGCGGATTTGGTGGACAAACTGGCGAACGGCAGCCCGGATCTGAAATACAAAATTTTGCGCGGAGCTCTGACGCCGAGCCGCACCATGTCAAATTTTCTCGGCGGGAAACCACCCTGGTATCGTCCACCGGAAGCGAGGGAAGTAGTGGCGGCTTTTGGATCTCCGGTACAACCGTCGCTGATTACTCCGGCGTGGAAAGACGATCCGCGGTGGAGCCTGGGTGTGCAGCTGGCGACGCTGAACCTGCCGATGGATTGGGAGGGCTGCGCCGGGTGCCGCGTGACGGCGACGGGAATCGGACTCGATCTGGACTACCGGCTGACGCGGCTGGTGTATGTGGATTCGGAATTCAATTTTTTTCCGGGGACGGGCGAGCGCGGCGCGGTGGAGCAAGGGTTGCTGGGAGTGAAGGTCGGTCACACGGCGCGTTCCTGGGGCGTGTTCACGCAAC
>DASSYL010000020.1:0-10061 GCA_035703315.1 Candidatus Acidiferrum sp.
TGGTCCCGGAGTGGAGATGCCGAGTATGTTCATGGACGTGAATATTGTACGTCTGCATGCCGGTACTCACGGCGCACGGAATGAGTTTTTCTTAATACACAGGACACGGAGTTCACGCAGATTCTCGAAGAGCTAAAGTTATGCACCGAATCAAAAGGCATCAACGGTTTCGAAAGCCGGATCGGCCACTGAATCAGGATTCGGAGGGCAGATCACATTTACAAAATTGTTCGGTGGCCAGGCGCCGGAAATGCGGAGCTTAAGATAATTCGAAGAGAGGGCGGGAGTCCATTGGGTGGAATCCGGTATATCCGCCCGCCGCTCCGAGTGGCGTAGGGTGAGGGCGGAAAGAGCGCGGCCGGACTGCGAGCGATAGAACGCCGCGGACTTGGCTTCGCTGAGCGAGCGGAGTTCGCGGGCACGGCGTTTGGTCACGGTGAGTGAGACGTGATCGGGCATCGCAGCGGCACGAGTGCCGGGGCGCGAGGAGTAGGAGAAGACGTGGAGATAGGTGAACGGACGATCCTCGATGAACTGCAGGGTGCACGCGTGGTCTTCTTCGCTTTCGCCGGGGAAGCCGGTGATGACGTCGGCGCCGATCGCCGCGTGGGGGAGGTATTCGCGAATGAGTTCGACGCGGCGAGCGTAGTGTTCGGTGCGATACCAGCGGTGCATGGCGGCAAGAATGCGGTCGCAGCCGGATTGCAGAGGCATGTGGAAGTGTTCCGCGAGACGTGGCGTGGATGCGAAGAAAAGAATCAGATCGCGAGAAACGTCGAGTGGCTCGATGGAGCTTAAACGAAGGCGTTCGACCGAAGTTTCCTCGAGGATCTGTTTGAGGAGATCGAGAAAATCATGGCGCGGCGAGAGGTCACGTCCCCAGGCGCCGAGATTGATGCCACTTAGAACGATTTCCTCGTAGCCGGCGCCGGCAAGTTTGCGGATTTCTTCGATTACGGCTTGCGGCGGGAGGCTGCGGCTTTTTCCGCGAACGAACGGGATCACGCAGAAAGCGCAGCGGTTATTGCAACCGTCTTGAATCTTGAGTGTCGGGCGGGTGTGATTCCCTTCTCCGCCGAGAACGGGGGCAACCAGGACGTTGTGCTGCTCAAATATGTCGCCGGTGAAGATAGGGGCGAAAAGTTTTTCGGCCGGAACAAAATTCGCTGGCGCCGGCGCGCGAAGGGCGTTCGCGAGGAGGTCGGGGATTTGCGGTTTGTGGGAGTTACCCACCACGTGGGTGACACCGGGGAGGGGGGCAAGTTCTTCCGGGGCGCGCTGGGCGTAGCAGCCGGTGACGACGATGCGGGTGGCGGGGTTGGCGCCGTGGAGTTTGCGGATGGCGTCGCGGGCCTGCGCGTCGGCGGCTGCGGTGACGGTGCAGGTGTTCAGGACGACGACGTCGGCGGCTTCGGCGGAAGTGGCGAGCGTGCAGCCGCGGTCGAGAAGCTGGCGTTCGATGGCGGCGCCGTCGGCCTGGGTGGCACGGCAGCCGAACTGCTCGATATAAAAAGTAGCCACAGCGAATTAGTTTACCGTCAACCGCTCCTGTCCGATGGAGATTTCTGCTGCAAGTATTTTGCATGGGCTGAGTTGAGAATCGGCGGCAGGGTTCGGTTAGAATGGAAGTAGAGAAGAAACGTGGCACTGACCAAAGAACAAGCGCTGGAGATGCTGCAGTCCGACGACCTGATCGGGATCGGAATGGAAGCGCACCAACTGCGCATGAAAAAAAACGATCCGCGTGTGGCGACCTATCAGATCGATCGCAACATCAACTATACGAATTTCTGCACGGAATACTGTTCCTTCTGTGCATTTTATCGCCCGATCGGAGCCAAGGACGGGTACATTCTCTCCTTCGAGGAAATTTTCAAGAAGATCGAAGAGATGCTGGAGTTGGGCGGCAACGGCGTGCTGCTGCAGGGCGGGCTGCATCCCGATCTGCAGATCGGCTATTACGAAAACCTGCTGCGCTCGATCAAGCAGAAGTTTCCTACGGTGCACTTGCACTGTTTTTCGGCACCGGAAATTCTGTGCATCGCGGAAGTCAGCGAACTTTCGGTGGAAGATACGATTCGGCGGCTGATGGACGCGGGCCTGGCTTCGATTCCCGGCGGCGGCGCGGAAATTCTGGATGATGAAGTGCGCGGCCGGATTGCGCGTCTGAAGTGCACCAGCGACGACTGGGAAATGATGCACCGGACAGCGCACAAACTCGGTCTGCGCACCACGGCGACCATGATGTTCGGCTGCGGCGAACAACTGCGGCATCGTGTCAACCACTTCGAGCGTATTCGCCGCATTCAGGAAGATACAGGCGGGTTCACCGCATTCATCCCGTGGATTTTCGCTTCGGACAACACGCCGCTGGGCAAGAAAGTGCAGGAAACCACCGCCGTGGATTACCTGAAAACGCTGGCCGTCAGCCGCCTGTATCTCGACAACATTGACCACATCCAGTCGAGCTGGCTTACCCCCGGCATCAAGGTGTGCCAAGTGGGACTGCAATTCGGCGCCGACGACGTAGGTAGCATTCTGATCGAAGAAAATGTTGTTTACGCCGCCGGTGTACGCAACCGCACCAACGAATCGGAGCTTCGCCGTGTCATTTCCGATGCCGGCTTCATCCCCGCCCAGCGCGATACCTTGTATCGCTCCTACGCATTGAAGTAAAAAGGAAGCCCACCCGAACTCTGGCAGAAAGCAGTGGTAGAAAGCGAAGCCATGCTGCAAAAAATCAAGCCGTTTCTGTGGCTCGACACTCAGGCAGAAGAAGCCGCGAAGTTCTACTGCTCGATCTTCAAGGACTCGAAGATCCTCAACATCGAGCGTTATCCTGAAGGCGCACCCGGCGGGCTGGATGGCCGCGTGATGATCGTCAACTTCGAACTCGAAGGTCAGCCGTTCATCGCGCTGAACGGCGGGCCGATGTTCAAGTTCACCGAAGCGATTTCGTTTTCCATCTCCACCGAAACACAGGAAGAGACCGACTACTACTGGAACAAGCTCACCTCGGGGGGCGGGCAGGAATCGCAGTGTGCCTGGCTGAAAGACAAATTCGGCTTGTCCTGGCAGGTTGTACCAACCACGCTCAGCAAGCTCCTCGCCGATCCAGACAAGAAGAAAGCGCAGCGCGTCATGCAAGCCATGCTGCAAATGAAAAAGATCGACATTGCGGCTCTCGAGCGCGCCGCTCAATCGTAGCAAGATTCGAAAATAGCGCCGCTAATTCTTCGAGGTGGGACGCAGGAGAATTTCCACTTCGGCGCCATCGGGCAGGTCGATGTCCTCGAGAGGATAGAGCACGCCGCTGCGAAATCGCGCGCGGACTTTGATCGCGGGCGGTGTGGAATTGCGGCTTTCCATTTTCGCTTTTCCATTTTCCGGCGCGGGCCGCGCTCCGGAGACTTCGTCCATAGCCTGGTTGGCCAGCGCATCCGCTTCGCGGTTCTGTTCGCGATAGACGTGGCGAATCTGGAAGGTTGCAAGCGCCTGCGACATTTTTTTTGCGCGTTCAAAAAGCGGCTGCAGGTCGGCGCTCTTTACTTTGTACTGGCCGCGCATCTGCTTGACCAATAACTCGGAGTCGCTTTCGATGTGCAGCGCGCGAATGTGGTTCGATTGCGCGTAGTCGAGCGCCGCGATGAGTCCGTAGTATTCGGCGACGTTGTTGGTGGTGCGGCCGATGTACTTCTTCAGGCGGGCCACGATTTCGCCGCGCGGATCGCGAATGACGACGCCATAAGCCGCAGGGCCGGGATTGCCGCGCGAGCCGCCGTCAATATTGGCGCGCCAGGCGGCGGGTTTGCTTTCAGGGGCGGGATCGCCGAAAAGTCCCGCGAGGCGGTGCGGTGGAGTGGGCTTGGTCATTGGTACGGTCGCATTGAGAGTGGCATCAGGAGGCTGAAGCGGCGCTGGGATTGGGATTCGCCGCCGGAACGATTTCGGCGGCGTAGAGAATGCGGCCGCAGTTTTCGCAGGTGTGAATGTCCTGATCCTGCGGCTGGTACACCTGCTGGTAGAGATGCGGAAGCAGGCGCATGCCACAGCCGCGGCACTGTTCGTTGACGGCTTCGGCGAGTGCGACGCCGTGATGGCGTTTCGCGGCGCGGGTGTACAGCGTCACAATTTCTTCGGGAAGTTCCGCGGCCAATTTGTCGCGAACAGGAATATCCGCCAGCATTTTGCGATTGCTTTCGCGGGCGTGATTTTCGATGGCCTTACGGTCGGCTGCGACGGACTGTTCGGCCTCTTTTAACTCGGCTTCGGCCGCTTTCAGTTTCTTCTCCCTTTCTTCGGCGGCCATCATCTGTTCGAGTTGCGCATCCTCGGCCTTGGCAGCTTCCGCATCGGCGTTGGCGATTTCGTGCTGCAACGCCTTGTAGGCTTCGTTGGTTTTCACGGCGGAGCTTTGCGAACGGAATTTCTTGCCGCGTTCGCGCCACTCGGCAACTTCAAATTCGGCTTTCTTGCGGGCGGCGACCACTAGCGCGTGCGCTTCTTTAGCGGAAATGACGTCGCTGCGGGCACCGGTCAGTTTCTGGTCCAGTTCGCGGATGCGTCTGGGAGCAGCGTCCAATTCGGCGCGGAACAGCGCGATTTCTTGATCGGTCTTCTGGAGTTGCAAGAGTTGCGGAATCGCGGGATGCACGAGGAAAGTTTAGCACAGCGAGGAAACGCGGCCAAAAATTGGGGCGAGCACAAAGCATGCGACAAAAAAGACAGGCAACGATCGCGATGATACCTTGACTATCTACAATCGATGTTGTAGATAGTCAAGGTATGGGGAAACCAAACGATCTGGTGCAGGGAACATTGGACCTGCTGATTCTCAAGACTATCTCGCTCGAGCCAAAGCATGGCTGGGCAATTGCCAAGCGCATTCAGCAGATTTCGGGGGAAGTGCTGCAGGTCCAGCAGGGATCGCTGTACCCCGCTCTGCACCGGTTGGAGCAGCGCTGCTGGATCAAGGCGAAATGGAAGGAATCGGAAACGGGCAGGAAAGCGAAGTTTTACTCGCTCACGGCTGCGGGTCGCGCGCAACTTGAGAAAGAAGCGGAGAACTGGAACCGCCTTTCGGCAGCAATCAATTTGGTGGTCGAAACGTCATGATGAATTCGCATGCTGAATAGGCGGTGGAGTAGCTGACATGAACTGGACGAGGCGATTGTGGACGAGGTTGCAGGCGTTGTTTCGAGGCCGCGAGAATACGCGGCGGCTGGATGACGAGATTCAATTTCATTTGGACCAGCAGATCACGGAGAACCTCGCAGCGGGGATGAGCAAGGAAGAAGCCCTCCGTGTGGCCTTGCGCGCCTTCGGCAATCCAACCCTGGTGAAAGAAGAGACGCAGGATACCTGGGGGTGGATTCGCGTGGAGCAGATCGCCCGCGACCTGCGCAACGGAGCGCGGTCGCTGTGGCGGACGCCAAGGTTTGCCTTGGTGGCGATCTTCGTGATGGCGCTGGGCATTGGAGCGACGACAGCGCTGTTCACCGTGGTGCGTTCGGTGATCCTGGAGCCCCTGCCGTTCAAGGAGCCGGCGCGACTCTTGCATCTCTACGAATACTTTGACGACGTGTTTCTCTACAACGCGTCAGCGGGGGGCGTATTTGCCGAATGGAAGAAACAGAGCACGCAATTTTCCGAATTGGCGATTTATTCCTACCGGACGGAATACAACCTTTCAGGGTCGGGCGGACAGCTTCCCGAGAAAGTTCGCGGAGCCGAGTGTTCGTGGAACCTGTTCGCGACTCTTGGAGTGGAACCGGCGTTTGGTAGGAAGTTTACAGCGGAAGACGACCAACCGTCAGCCAATGCGACGGTGGTTCTGAGTTGGGGGCTGTGGAAAAGACGCTTTGGCGGAGAAACCTCAATCCTGGGCCAAACGATACGTCTCGATGCGAAGGCTTACACGGTGATCGGCATCATGCCCGCATGGTTTGCGTATCCGGAGCACAGCACGCAGCTGTGGACTCCGATTTATCACGAAGAACCTGCCGTAGAGATGCAAGCGCTGGACACCCATGACTTCGCATCGATCGGACGGCTGAAACCGGGCGCAAGCGAGGCTGAAGGAAGAGCGGAGTTAGCGGTCATCGTCAAGCGGCTGCACGAGGAGCACCGTGACAACCCATTTGTAAGCAAGGGCGCGATGACCCGCCCGCTTTTGGACGACGTCATTGGAGAAGCCAAAACGCCGCTACTCATGCTGCTCGCCGCAACGGGCTGCTTTCTCTTGATCGCGTGTCTAAACGTCGCGAGCTTGCTGGTGGCGCGCGAAGCGACGCGGCGAAGGGAGTTCGCCATTCGCATGGCGCTCGGCGGAGGGCGCTGGCGATTGCTTGTCGAGCATTTGACGGAAAGCTTCGTGCTGTCGATAGCGGGAGGCGCTGCCGGGCTAGCGATGGCCTACGCGGTGATTCAGTGGTTTATCAGCACCAGGCGGGAGATGAGCCGCGTTGAAACGATCCACATAGATGGCTGGGTAGTCGGGTTCGCGGCCGGATTGGTTCTTCTGTGCGCAGTTTTTACGGGCATGACGTCGGCGCTCTCGATCAAGGGCGAGCAGATTCTTCCGTCACTGCAGGAGGCGTCGCGTTCCCATAGCGCAGGACAAGCAAGAGTTCGTTTACGCAAGTGGTTGCTTTCGCTGGAGGTGGGTTTGACGGTGGTGCTGTTGATTGGAGCCGGATTACTGCTGAAGAGCTATAAGCAGCTGCGGACAACCAACCTTGGCTGTATCACGGACAATGTGCTGACCATGCATTTAAGCTTGCCCGAAGCGGCGTACAGCAAGGGTGCGCAGCGGGTGAATTTTTATCAAGCCTTGCTGGAACGAGTGCGCGCGCTGCCCGGTGTTCAGAGTGCCACATTCACCAGGATGGTTCCCGGGGAAGGTTACGGTGGGGACAGCGGTTTCGCAATTGCCGAGCACCCTCCATTGCCCGAGGGGCAATATCAACTCGGTGTGGTGCGCTGGGTGGACCCCGGATATTTTGCCGCGCTGGGCATTCCGATCCTGCGGGGGCAAACGTTCGATGCAGATCAACGGCTAGACAAAGCGGACGAAGTAATCGTCAGCGAAGCGCTGGTGCGGCAGTATTTCCCCGGCGAAGATCCCATTGGCAAGCACTTGCTGACGATTGGCCGGCGCCCGTTCAAAGTGATGGGTGTGGTCGGAGACACGCGCGTCCTCGTCGCCAGAGACCCGCGCCCGATGATGTACTTGCCGCTTTACGTGTCGATCTACGATGGCGTGCCAACCGGCGGAACGCTGGCTGTTCGCTCAAACCGGGACGTGAGCACGCTAGCTTTGCCGACTCAGCGAATCATTCAACAGCTTGATCCGGAACTGCCGGTTTCAGACGTTCTGACCATGGACCAGATCGTCGGGCAATCGACTTCGGACGCAAGTTTTGATGCCACCCTGCTGCTAGCGTTTGCAGTGTTGTCGCTGGTGCTGGCCGCAGCCGGCTTGTTTGGAGTGCTCTCCTACGTTGGGACGCAGCGGACAACAGAATTGGGTGTGCGGATTGCGCTGGGAGCACAACGCGATGAAGTGCTGCGGCTCATGCTGTGGGATGGACTGCGACCGGCGGGAGTCGGGTTGGCTCTCGGATTGGCTGGAGGCATCGCTGGCACGAGAATGATTCGCGATTTGCTGTACGGTGTGCGGCCGCTGGACGTGAGTGTCTTCGTCGCCGTCGCGATTGTGCTGCTGCTGGTCGCCGGCGCGGCATGTTTGCTGCCTGCCTTACGTGCCTCGCGGCTGGATCCCATGCAAGCGCTGCGGAATGAGTAGAGAGGTCGAGCTGAGATCCGTTTGGCCCCGATCGGAATCGGGGCCTCAGGATGACAATTTTTGTGGAGTGAATTACGAATGCGCTTCGCGGCGCGTGAGGGTGAAGTCCAGCAAGTAGCCGACTCCAATAGACAAAGGGATCAGGCCGAAGGCCGCGGCAGCCCAGGTTTCCGGCTCGTGGAAAACGCCCGCGATGACGCCGAACGTAGCCATAAAGCCGAGGGCTCCACTGATCAGAAGAATTGCGTTTTTGCGGGAGCGCGCCGCGGGAGTAACTTCCTGCTCGAAAGGGACCGCAACGCCGCGCGCGATGGCCGCCATACGCTCGTCGGCTTTGAGCTTCCTTACTCGGAAATAGGTGTACATCGCCGCCATAGGAATGCCGAGAGAAAGAATTACCGCCACCAAGCCGATCATACCGCCGCCAATGTCGTTCATTTCCATCTCCTGTCTCTCCGATGAATGAAGCTGTGCGACCCGGAAACTGTGCGACGCCCCGGCGCCGCTCTGCAGATAGGAACGAAAGCGTTTAGAAAAAAGTTCCGGGAAAATGAGGTTCAGGCCAGCGCGCCTGCGGATATACAATCTTGGCGCTTTCAAGCCGCGCGAGGATTTCGCCATTCCTTCGCGGACGACGCCGGCGGAGCGGCCTAACGCCTATGAAAAAGAGAACCTTTCTGCGGTTGACCGGAGCAATGGGCGCACAATCGATCTTTTCTTCGCTGGCGCCGCTGCTGGGATGGGGAAAAAAAGTGCCGGAAAAGCTGAAGAACTGGGCGGGAAACATCGAGTACAGCACGGAGAATTTGTACGCGGCGAAGTCGTTCGAAGAAGTGAAGAGTTACGTCGCGAAAACGAGCAAGCTGAAGGTACTGGGGACACGGCACTGCTTCAACACGATTGCGGACAGCAAGGACGCATTCTTGTCATTGAAGCCGATGGAGGAAGTCACTGCGCTGGACGTGGCGGCGCGGACGGTCTCAGTGGATGCGGGGGTGACATACGGGCGGCTGGCGCCGTACCTGCATGAGAAGGGATTTGCGCTGCACAATCTGGCTTCGCTGCCGCACATTTCGGTGGCGGGGGCGTGCAGTACGGGAACGCACGGATCGGGCGAAAAGAACGGGAATTTGTCGACGGCGGCAAGTAGCCTGGAAATCGTAACGGCCAGCGGCGATGTGGTGGTGCTTACGCGGAAAAAGGATGGCGACAAATTCAATGGAGCTGTGGTGGGGTTAGGCGCGCTCGGAGCGATCACGAAAGTGACGCTGGATATTCGGCCGACATTCATGGTGCGGCAGTGGGTCTACGAAAACATGCCGTTGGAAGCGGCGACCGCGCATTTTGCCGAGATCGAAGCCAGCGGTTACAGCGTAAGTTTGTTTACAGACTGGCGGAATAAAAACGTGAACGAAGTGTGGATCAAGGAACGCGTGGGCGGCGGGAAAGAGTTCGCGGCCAAGCCGGAATTTTTTGGCGCGAAGCTGGCGAAGAAGAATCTGCATCCCATCGCGGAACTGGGCGCGGAGAACTGCACGGAGCAGATGGGGGTGCCTGGGCCGTGGTATGAACGACTGCCGCACTTCAAAATGGGATTCACGCCGAGCGCAGGGAAAGAGCTGCAATCGGAATTTTTTGTGCCGCGTAAGCATGCTGTGGAAGCTATTCTGGCGGTAGAGAAATTGCACGAGAAAATCAGCCCGCACCTGCTGATTACAGAGATTCGCGCGATTGCCGCGGATGATTTGTGGATGAGTCCTTGCTACCAGCAGGAGTCGGTGGCGATTCACTTTACGTGGCAGCAGGACTGGCCCGCCGTGAAGGCCGTGTTGCCGGAAATTGAGAAGGCGCTGGCACCGTTTGGTGTACGGCCACATTGGGGCAAATTGTTCACGCTCGAGTCCAGTGTGTTGCGGTCGCGGTACAAGAAAC
Source organism: Candidatus Acidiferrum sp. (assembly GCA_035703315.1). Lineage (GTDB taxonomy): Bacteria > Acidobacteriota > Terriglobia > Acidiferrales > UBA7541 > Acidiferrum. The sequence goes on from DASSYL010000020.1 coordinate 9,740, forward strand.
TGCCGGAATTTGTGGAGTTGGCGAAGAAATACGATCCACAAGGGAAGTTTCGCAATGAGTTTTTGGATAGGTATATTTTCGGGGGCTAGTGCTGCTGTGGGCGAAAGCCAGGAAGCCACCTAAGGGCGGCCGCTAAGAGATTGATGCGATTAGTGCGTGGACAGGGAGACGGCTTTTTCGGCGCGGGCGATCAGAGCGTTCTCCAAGGCCGGCCATTGCGTGCGGGATTTGCCGCCCTCGGCTAAATCGGCGGCGGTGAAACCGGTGGACGCCAGATCCTCCCCGTAGATGATCATTAATTCCTTGCGCTTTTTGTCGTCAA
>DASSYL010000187.1:0-5385 GCA_035703315.1 Candidatus Acidiferrum sp.
CCTGCTTGAGCTGAGCAAAAACATCACCGCCGAATACAACGACCAACTCAATCCCGGCCCCGCCCAGCAGCGCTACGACGACCTCACCGACCATAGCCGCAACGACCGCGATGCCAAAGATGCTGCGGCTACGGCCATTAATGAAGCCATGTAGTTGGCGGGCGCGCCGAAGGCCGCGGCTCTAAACGTCGTTCCTGTGGAACCGGTCAATCAGGTTGGCACACGCGCGCACCGTGATCGCCATCATCGAAAGCGTCGGATTCTGGCATGCCGACGACACAAAGCTCGCCCCATCCATCACAAACACATTCTTCACGTCGTACGTCTGGTTGAATGTATTCAGCACGGACTTCTTCGCGTCGGCGCCCATTCGGGCCGTTCCCAATTCGTGGATCGCCATCCCCGGCATCTCCACATTGGTCTGCAGGTGAATATCTTTCGCGCCGGTCACTTCCAGCATCTCTGCTGCCGTGGCCGCGGCGTCTTCCATCAACGCAGCTTCGTTGTCACCGTGCGTCATCGAAATGCGCAGCGCCGGTATGCCCCACGCATCCTTCAAATCCTTATCAATCTCCACGTAGTTGTCCCACCGCGCCAGCGACTCCCCAAACCCGCCCAGCGAAATCCGGTACACGCCGTCCTTCACCGCGTTCTTAAATTGCGTGCCATAACCCTCGGCGCCAAAATCAAAATTCATGTCGGCGCCACCCTGAAAGCCATACCCGCGGATAAATCGCGAATGCTTCCCGCTCGTCGGTGTGTTGCGGAACCGCGGCACATAAATTCCGTTTGGCCGATCCGGCTCATTCGCATCCGCTTTGCCCTTCAGGTCTGGCAGTTTCCCATACGCCCCGCCGCCCACTACGTGGTCCATCAAATAATGTCCCAGCGCTCCGCTCGAATTGCCCAGCCCGTTCGGGTGCTCTCGCGTCGCTGAATTCAGCAAAATCCGCGTGGACTCCAACGCCTGCGCGCACAAAATCACGGAGCGACCCTTCACTTCTTTCACCTGCCGCGTCAAACGGTCCACATACGTCACGCCGCGCGCTTTGTTCGTCGCATTGTCCATGTCCACGTGACTCACCACCGCATTCGTGATGAGCGCGCAATTCCGCGACGCCACCGCATCCTTCACCGTCGTAAACGGGCTGCTGAAATACGAAAATGTCGAACATCCTCGCTCGCACGGCCCGCAATAGTGGCATCCGAGCCTTCCGTTGTGGTTAGCCGTCAGCACTGCCGCGCGCCCGATCGTCACCGTCCGCCCGAATTTTGCCTTCACTCGGTCCCGCATCAGAATTTCGCCACAGCTCATCTTCATCGCCGGCAAAAACTGCCCGTCCGGCAACATTTCGTTGCCTTCTGCTGCGCCCGTAATTCCAACGTATTTCTCTACAATGTCGTAATACGGCGCGACATCCGCGTACGAAATCGGCCAGTCATCTCCGTATCCATCGCGGCTCGTCGCCTTGAAATCGTTGTCGCTCATGCGGTAGCTTTGCCGACCCCACACCAGCGACCGCCCGCCCAAAATCCGCAGCCGTTGCCATGTAAACGGCTTTCCCTGGGGTGTGCTGTAGGGATTCTCCAGGTCGTTCACAAACCACTCGTAGTTGTACTCCATGCATGCGTAGCACTGTTTCTGCACCGGCCGGGTCCGCGCAATTTCGGGCGAATGATCGCGATACTTCATCTTGTACGCTGGCATGTGTTCGGTGAACTCTTTCGGGCTCACCGCGCGCCCCGCCTCCAACAGCGCCACCTTCAGCCCGGCTTCGGCCATCTGCTTCGCCGCCCAGCCGCCCGTAGCTCCTGAACCAACCACAATCACGTCATACGTTTGTGCCAGAGGATCTTCCAAACGATAGAGCCCGCTCATTTATGGTTTCCTTCCGCGTGTTCGCAACCTTTATACGGGCCGTGCGCGAACGCGCCGTCCCATCCCAGCTCTTTCTCTCCGATCTCCGAGCTGTAATACGCGCCCGCAATCCGCTGCTTCAAAAATTCGAAATGCCCATGACCCACATCCGGAGCCGCCGCCTCCTGCGTCCAATGGCTTGCCGTCTGCGGGTACGCCAGCGCGTGCAGCAAATTATCCTGCTCGTCGCGCTTCAAATAACGAAACGCCGCTTTGTACCGTCGCATGCTCTCGCCATCCAGGTAACTCAAACTGTTCAGGAACGCCTTCTGCGCTTCCGGTTTTTCCGCTGCTAGCACCAAGTCAATGTAGCGATTTACTAGAGCTTGCTTCGCGCCGGGTGTATCCGTCGCCGGAATCATCAGATCGCTCAGGACAATGAGTGTCTCATTCTGATGCTCGTCGAAAAACAGCGGCTTCCATTCCGGTGCCGCCAAGTCATTTGAAGCGTCCACGCCGCGTTGCGCCGGTGTCAGTTCCGCATTCGCCTTCGCGTCTTGTCCCTGCGCTTGTCCCATTGGGGGCCGCAGCGCCGCCACCGCTCCCGCAAACGCTCCCGCCTTCAACAACTCCCGTCGTTTCATCGCAAAACCCCCCGAAGCAAACGCTCTTCTACTTTGACGGCCTCAACCCGACAAAGTTTATATCACAGTGCCAAGCATTGGTTTCGTTGACTCTCCGAATCGCGCAACCTAAGATGGTCGCCAATGGCCGACTCGTCGTCGCTAATCGGACAATCCATCGCGCATTATCGAATCGTCGAAAAATTAGGGCGCGGTGGCATGGGCGTGGTGTACAAGGCCGAAGACACTCAACTTCGCCGCTTTGTCGCGCTGAAGTTCATGCCCGACGAACTCGGCCGCCATCCTGAAGCTTTGGCCCGCTTCGAACGCGAAGCGCAGGCCGCTTCCGCCCTCAATCACCCCAATATTTGCACGATCTACGAAGTCGGCCACGATTCCGGCCAGCCCTTCATTGCCATGGAATTCATGGATGGAGTCACGCTGCGCCATCTGATCTCCGGTCAGCCTCTCGGCGTGGACATGCTGCTCACCCTGGCCACCGAAATCGCCGATGCGCTCGATGCCGCGCACTCTCAAGGCATCGTCCATCGCGATATCAAGCCGGGCAACATTTTCGTCACGAAGCGTGGTCATGCGAAAATTCTCGACTTTGGCTTGGCCAAGGTCGGTCCATCGATTGACCAGCCAATCGACGAAGTCTCGGCGGACACTCTCACCGGCTTTCTCGATTCACCGCACCAGCTCACCAGTCCCGGCTCAACTCTCGGCACCATTTCCTATATGTCTCCCGAACAAGTCCGCGCCCGCCCACTCGATGCGCGCTCCGACCTTTTTTCCTTTGGCGCCACGCTCTATGAAATGGCCACTGGAGCGTTGCCTTTTCGCGGTGGCAGCCTCGGACTCATCCTCTCAGCCATCCTGAACGATGTACCCATTCCGGTTCTCCAACTCAATCCTTCGCTGCCGCCCGAACTCGAACGCATCATCGACAAGGCACTCGAAAAAGACCGCAATCTCCGTTACCAGACGGCCGCGGAAATGCGCGCTGATCTGCAGCGCCTCCGCCGCGATTCCGAGTCCTGCCAATTTTCCACTAGCGGCAGCGCACTGCGCGTTTCTTCCGGAGTCTCCACGCAGCGGCCCGCCGCTTCCGTCGCGGGCGGCACGATCGAACCTGTCGTTGCTCGCAGTCCCGCAAAATCCCGTTCTCATCTGTGGCTTGTTGCGATGGCTGTTGCCGCGCTTGCTCTCGCCGCGGTTCCGTTCTATCGGCTCCTGGTTCCGGTTGCTCCGCTGCAAATTGGCAGCTCCGCACAAATCACTAACGACGGTCGTGCCAAACTGCTCGCCGGCACCGACGGCTCGCGTCTCTATTTGCAATACACAACTTCCGTCGTCGCCAACGCTTCGCCGATCGGTCAGGTTTCCGTTGCGGGCGGCGAGGTCGCACCCATCGCCGCTCCTACTCTCAGCATGCAAATTCTCGGTGTTTCGCCCGACGGCTCGTCGCTGCTGGTTTCCGATGAGCCCGGCACCGCCTTCGACGGACCGTTCTGGGCCTTGCCCGTGCTCGGTGGTCTCCCGCGACGTCTCGGCGACGCCATGGGGCATGCCGGCGCGTGGTCTCCCGATGGTCATCGTTTGGTGTTCGCGAAGGGCAATGAACTTTTTCTCGCGAAAAGTGATGGCACCGAATCGCAGAGCCTCGCTACGACGCCCGGCTGGCCTTCTGCTCTGCATTGGTCGCCCGATGGTTCTGTTCTCCGCTTTACCCTAAAGGACCAAAAAACCGGCGCCACCGCGCTCTGGGAAATTTCCTCCAACGGAAAAAACACTCGCCCACTTTTGCCCAGTTGGCACAACCCACCGGCCGAGTGCTGTGGCGTTTGGACTCCCGATGGCAAACATTTCGTCTTCTCTTCACAAGGGAGTATTTGGGAACTTCCTGAAGAATTCGGCTGGCTCCGCAAAAACAACAACCAGCCAATGCAGCTGGCCTCCGGCCCGCTTGCTCTTTTCTCGCCGCTGCCCGGCAAAGATGGAAAAAAACTTTTCGTGGTCGGCCGGCAACCACGCGGCGAACTTATCCGCCAGGAAACTGGCTCCGATCGCTTCGCACCCTTTCTCTCCGGCATTTCCGCCGAGCATCTCAGTTTTTCGCAGGACGGGCAGTGGGTGGCCTTCGTCTCATTTCCCGACGGAATTCTTTGGCGCAGCAGATCCGACGGCACGCAGCGTCTGCAACTCAGTAGTACCGAACTCTATGCCTCGCTGCCGCGTTGGTCGCCCGATGGCAAGCAGATCGCTTTTTTCTCGGTAACCTCCGGCAAAGCGCCGCGCATCTACGTGGTGTCCGCTGACGGCCGCACTCCCCAAGAACTTCTTCCCGACGACGATCACCCCCAAGCCGATCCTTACTGGTCTCCCGACGGCACCGCACTCGTCTTCGGCAGCCCTTACGCATCTTCGTCCAAAGGAATTCGCGTCCTCGATCTAAAGACTCGCGCACTGACCACTCTTCCGGATTCGCAGGATCTTTTTTCTCCCCGCTGGTCTCCCGACGGCCGTTACATCGCCGCGGTACGTTGGAATTCGCAGAGCCTTTTGCTCTTCGATCGCAGCAAGCAAAAATGGTCCGAAGTCGGTCAGGGCCGCAACGTCAGCTTTCCAAACTGGTCACACGACGCAAAGTACATCTATTTTCTTAGTTGGCCCGAGAATCCTGGCATTTTCCGTGTTCGCGTATTCGATTCGTCGGTAGAACGCGTGGTCGATCTCAAGAATTTTCAACCGACCGGCTACTGGGAAGATTGGCTCGGCCTCGACCCGCAAGACCATCCGCTTTTGCTTCGCGATACCGGCTTGCAAGACGTCTACGCGTTCGATGTAGCTCCACACTGATCTCTCTGCTGCCGTTGTGCTACATTCGCTTTCATGCCCGCA
>DASSYL010000210.1:0-2499 GCA_035703315.1 Candidatus Acidiferrum sp.
TCGCGCTCCAGGCGTTCCTGCACGATTTCCATGTGCAACAAGCCGAGAAAGCCGCAGCGAAAGCCGAAACCGAGCGCGACGGAATTTTCCGGTTCATAAAAAAATGCAGCGTCATTAAGCTGGAGTTTGCCTAGCGCGTCGCGCAGCGGCTCGTACTCGTCGGCGAGAACCGGAAAGAGGCCAGCAAACACCATGGGCTTGGTCGCTTCAAAACCGGGAAGCGGCAAAGAGCTGCTGCCCGCTTCGATAATGGTGTCGCCCATGCGCGCATCGGCGACGCGCTTAATATTGGCGACGACGAAGCCGACGTCGCCGGCCTCCAGTTCCTCGAGGGCAACGGGCTTGGGCGTAAGCGCGCCAAGCTGTTCGACTTCGTAAATGTCATTGTTGGCGCACAGGCGAATCTTCATGCGATTCGTGATACGGCCTGCTTTCAAACGCACTAGCACCACAGCGCCGCGGTAGGGATCGAACCAGGAATCGAAGATCAGGGCTTGCAAGGGATCTTGCGCACTGCCTTTGGGCGGCGGGATGCGCGCGACGATGGCTTCCAGCACGTGTTCGACGCCGAGTCCACTCTTGGCGCTGATGAGCAGAGCATCTTGCGCAGGAATGGCGAGAACATTTTCGATTTGCTCTTTGACGTAATCGGGCTGCGCTGCAGGCAGGTCAACCTTGTTGATTACAGGAACGATGGTGAGATTGTTGCCGGCGGCGAGAAACGTGTTGGCGACGGTCTGCGCTTCGACGCCCTGCGAAGCGTCCACGACGAGCAGCGCGCCTTCGCATGCAGACAGCGCGCGGGAAACTTCATAGGAAAAATCCACATGACCCGGCGTGTCGATTAGATTCAGGCGATATGTGTTGCCGTCTTTCGCTTTGTAGTGAAGGCGGATGCTTTTCGCTTTGATAGTGATTCCGCGCTCGCGCTCCAGGTCCATGGAATCGAGCACTTGTTCGTGCATTTCGCGCTGAGAAAGCGCGCCGGTCATTTCCAGCAGGCGATCGGCCAGCGTGGACTTGCCGTGGTCAATGTGCGCGATGATACAGAAATTTCGTTCGAACTGTGGGTCCATGTACCTGTTCTGACGGCGGCGGAGGGATGATCCGCAAGCCCGATGTCGTTTTCTTCCGCGGTTACAAAAGCAACCGATCTAAAGTTTCGCGATGGGAGCACAGACGGACTGCGCGAAATCGCAATCTTGGAACAAGTAGTTTGCCATAAAACCCGGGGTGCGTCAGCCGAGGCGCAGGCGGACGCCGATCCAGAAAACTTCAGCGGCGGAAGTGGTTGATGATCCAGAGAATCAGACTGATGAACACGCTGATGACCAGGCACGAGACGAGCGGGAAATAAAAAGTATTGTTCCCGCCCCGATGGACAATGTCGCCGGGCAGGCGGCCGAGGCGGAAAGGAAGTTTGCCGCCGAAGTATAAGAATCCGCCGACGAGAAGGAGGACGCCGCCGACAAGCAGCAGCGTACGACCAATGTGTTGTGCCGGTTCCACTCCTCGAGTGTAAACGCAAGCGGAGAAATTGGGTGACAAAGGAGTCCGGGGTAGGCCACACCTTCCGCACTCTCCCCGTTTAGGGCGAAAAAGTGCGGGAGTGCCGGCTCTTTTGGGGCAAGAGTGCGTAAGCGCCTGAAACAGAAAGATGCCACGGCCGCCCTGTAGCGCAGCAGCGCATGAAGTAAACAAACTTGGTATCTTAGCGAACGCGGAATCGTTCGAATTAGTCTTTGATTTGGATTTACATGCTAGAGATTGTGCGGGCGGGGTGCTGCACGATAACGGTTGCGGAGAATACCTTTGCAAAACTTGCAGCCGATCTTGACGGGACATTTGTTCGGGGAAGTGAGGCGGGAATTGGTGTCGTTGCTGAAGGGGCTGAGACGCGAGGAATGGACATTGCCAACGGCAGCGACGAAGTGGAATGTGAAGGATGTGGCGCTGCACATTCTGGGCGGTGATGTGGGGAATTTGTCTCGGCGACGGGATGGGTTCAGCCTGCCGGCGGATCTGGCGAGCTACGAAAAGCTGGTGGCGTTCATCAACGAGATCAATGCGCTATGGGTGGCGGCGGGACAGCGAATGAGTGCGCGGCTGCTGATTGATTTGACGGAGCACGTGGGGAAGCAGGCGGACGAGTATTTTGCGGGACTGGATCCGTATGCCATGGGCGCGGCAGTGAGTTGGGCGGGCGACGGGCCAATGCCGGTGTGGTTCGATGTGGCGCGGGAATATACCGAGCGGTGGCACCACCAGCAGCAGATACGCGATGCGACGGGACGGCCGGGACTTTATGAACGGCGATTGTTCGAACCGGTGCTGGATGCGTTTGTGCGCGGTCTGCCGCATACATTTCGGGATGTAGAGGCTACGAGCGGAATCGTAGTACAGCTGAATGTGACGGGGGCGTTGCAAAAAACATGGTCGCTGGTGCGAGACGATGGTGGTTGGAAATTGTTTGATGGCACCGACCAGCGCCAAGATGCG
>DASSYL010000279.1:0-3605 GCA_035703315.1 Candidatus Acidiferrum sp.
TGCCAGTACTACACGCTGTACAGCCGCGACGTCGGCTTCGCGGCGATGATTGCCATTACCGCGGTGATGGCGGCCATTGCCATTGGCCGCAATTCGCAGCGTATCGCCGTAATGTCGCTGCTCGGCGGACTGCTCGCGCCCATCCTGGCCAGCAGCGGCAAAGACGAACAGGTCGTCCTCTTCACCTATCTTCTCTTCCTGGGCGCAGGCGCTCTGGTCATCGCAGCAAAAAAAGAATGGCATTCGCTCCCGCTCATCGCGTTTATCGGAACGCAGATCTATTTCTGGGGTTGGTACGGCGACTTTTTCCATCGTACTTCCCCGCTTGAACGCACCGTCTTCTTCGCCAGCCTGTTCTTTTTCCTGTATGCAATCCTGCCGATTCGAACGGCGATGCGCGGAACTCGCCTCGTCGAGCTGGACATCCTCATCATCCTGGCCAACGAATTCGCCTTCTCCGCCGCGCTCTTCGTCCTGCTCTGGCCCCAGGACAAGTGGCCGCTCACATTGCTCTTCCTCGGGCTGGCCGCCGCTCACGTCGCGATCGCTCGCCTATTGCCCGCACCCGGCGCGGACCACTCCGGCCTCGCGCGGCTGCTCTACGCGGGGCTTGCGCTCACCTATCTCACGCTTTCCATTCCGATTCGCCTCGAAGGGAAGTGGATTACCCTCAGCTTCGCCGTTGAAGGTGCCACCCTGATCTGGACCGGCTTCCGCGCCGCAAGCAATTTCTTGCGTCAATCCGGCTACTTGCTGTTGGCCCTGGCCGCGCTGCGCCTCCTGGTCTTTCCGCCGGATGGCGGCACATTTTTCTTCAACCAGCGTTTCGCCGCCTACCTGGTCTTGATCGCGTGCTTTGCCACCGCTGTTTTGGCCGCGCGCACACATGAGAGCAAAGTCGCTGGGCAAGAGCGCATTGAGATCGGCATTTTCGCCGTCGCCATCAACATCTATGCCTTGATCGCGCTCTCCGGCGAATTCTGGGACTACTTGGGTAAAGCTTCCAGCAGCATCGAAGCCTCGCTGGCCCAGCATCTGGCCTTATCTATTTTATGGACCGCCTACGCCAGCGCGCTGTTGTTCCTCGGTGTGCAAGGCAAATCGGCTCTGCTTCGTTGGCAGAGCTTGATCCTCTTCGGACTGGTCATCGGTAAAGTCTTTCTCTACGACCTTTCCTTCCTCGAACGCGCCTATAAGATCCTTTCGTTCTTCGTTCTGGGCGCCGTGCTGCTCGCCGTTTCGTTCCTTTATCAGCGCAAGCTGGCGCGCGAAAAGGAAAGTGCATGATCCGTCGCGCCGCGTTCAGTTTTCTTGCCGCTAGCATTCTGGCTGTATTGTTCGCAGGTGCCGCCGACCTGCCGGACCACTGGACATCGTGGCGCTACTCGCGCCTGGTTCTGCAGGATTCGACATCGCCAGGCGCTTCGCAAACCGGCAAGCCCGCCGAAGTTCGGCTGCCGTGGGATCTTTTCGCCCATTCTAACGACGGCTGCGCCGATCTGCGGCTCGTTGACGCACAAGGCCAGGAAACACCCTACGAACTAAAAACGGATCGAGCGACAACCCATTCCGAAAGCCATGAAGCGCACATCCTCGAAAACAGTTTCACCGCCGGCAAGTACACGCAAACCGTAGGCGACCTCGGTCGCGATTCTCCCTTCTACGATCGCGTGCGCGTGGAAACGCAGCAACCCGATTTCATCGTATGGGCCGAAGTGGCGCTCAGCGACGACGCCAAAAGCTGGCGCATCGTCGAAGCGCGCGCGCCCATCGCGCGTTTCCGCAAACGTTCCGTCGACGGCACGCAAACCATTCCGTTCCAGGGACTCAACTCGCGCTACATTCGCGTCCGCATCTTCGAAACCGAGCAGCAATTCAGCGTCACCGGCTTGACCGCTCTTCGCGAAGAATCCCAATCGGCCGCGTTTGCCAACGTTCCTGCCACGTTTCAAATTGCAAACTCCGACGACACCACGGAAACCGCCTGGGTAACCAATTTCGCATCCGCTCGCGTTCCCGTTTCGCGCCTTATGTTCGGCACCGACACGGAAGAATTCTATCGCGCCGTACGCGTCAGCGGCAGCGAAGACGGAAAATTGTGGAGCTACCGCGGCTCAGGGGTCATTTTTCGTTACCAGCAGGGTGCAAGTACGCGCGAATCGCTGGCCATCGATTTTCCAGAGTGGCCGCGGAACGAGATGCTGCGCGTCGAAGTTGTCAACGGAAACGACCAGCCGCTGCGCAATGCCAAACTTTCGCTTCTTGCTGTCCCGCGCCGGCTGGTCTTCAGGCCTCAGGCCGACGCAAACTACCGGCTTCTTTACGGCAACGAGCGAGCAGCGACGCCGCAGTACGACCTGAGCCACTATCTGGATTCCGGCAGAGCAAAGCCGGTTTACGCCGTGTTTTCGCTGGGGCCAGAAGAAGCAACTGCGAATTATCGCGACCCGCGCCCTTTTTCCGAAAGGCATCCGTCCGTCTTGTGGATCGCTCTAGGTGTCGCGATCGTCCTCATCGGACTGACCGCGCTTAAAACTCTGCGCGCACCAAGCCCGTCATCTCCAAACAATCCATCCTGAATTTTTCGGAACAGACAACTCGAAAGGCGATCAATTCCCTTTTAACGCGTAGCCCACGTCGAACGGCAGCTTGCCGTCGACGCGCAGCACTTTCACCGAACTATTGATCGCATACACATCCACGATCCCGATCGCGCCCGGTGTCGCATCGACGGTGCGCAGCAAATCTTCGTCCGAATCCACGATCTTGACGGCTTGATGAGTCTCATTCAGCTTGGCGATCGCCAATTTCGCTTCCGTCGCACCGCCAAACAGTTTTAGCAGCACGCCACGCATTTCCGGTGCATCAGGATTCCGCAGCACCAGCACAAAACTTTTTCCGTCAGGCCACGCTTTGGTCGTGCCTTTGCACAGTTTCACCAGATCGCTCAGCGGCACATCCGCCAGCTTGCTGTTTGCCGGCGCCACCACGGCCATGTTCTTGATCGCGGGAACCGCGCTCGCCGACAAAAACGCCAAAGCGCCCAGCGCGATTGCGACGCGCAACAATTTTCGCCTGGAGTTTGCGTGCATTTCCACTTCACCTTACCATCGGATGCTCGCAGTATCTTTCCTTGCCGCGCGCGCGGCAAGTACCCAATACGAACAAATCCGTTCTGTCGCCAATCAAGCACCTCCGCTTAGCTTTGCCGCACACCTGTCCGTCGGAACAGTTCCGCAGCTGGCGTTCCGCACGCTAATTTCAACCTGCTGATGAATATCGTTTCTGTCGTTAGCGGCTTCGACTTGGCTCTGCGGAGTGTGTGGTGATGAATCGTCTTCTGCTGAAGTCCAGCCTTGTGGCGTTCGCGGGAATCTTCGCGGCCGCAGTGGCTTGCGCACAGCAATCCGCCAGTGTTGTGGAGAGCGTTTCCGTTGAGTCCAGTGAAGTGTCTCGCTCTGCCGCTAACCCGCCTGCTCAAGTTTTCGCGTTTGCCGTGTCCACAAAATCTGTCGATGCCCGCAAGCTCGTCGAGTCCGCGCTCGATCAATATGAAAACGTCTTGCTCGATCGTTCCGTCGAAAGCGCCCGTCGGGCCGCCGAAA
>DASSYL010000488.1:0-6545 GCA_035703315.1 Candidatus Acidiferrum sp.
GGGCAGGAACGCCACGGGCTGCGCCTGCGGACCGGCGGAATTCCAATAGGTGATTACGTCGGAGATGGCGACGACGCCGGAGGGAGTGACGGTCCAGGATTGCGTGGCGGAACCGCCTTTGCCGTTGGTGGCCGTCACGGAAAACTGGTTGGGAACGCGTGACTGATCGTGTGTCGGCGTCCAGGAGAGCACTCCGGCAGAAAGCGTTGCGCCGGTGGGAGACGAGCTTAGAGAAAAAGTGACGGCAGTGCCGTCTGGAGACGCCGCGACCGGTTGGTACGTGTAGTCGGCGCCTTCGTCCGCGGCCGTGGGTGGAACGCTGGTGAAGGTGGGCGCGAAAGCCGGAGGCGCAGTGGATGACCCGCCACCACCTCCGCAACCGCAGGTGAAACATGCAGAGACAACGAACAAGGAAATGCAGAAGCTGGGCAGGCGCACGGTGAGCGGTCCTTGAGTTATAGGGGAGTTGTAGGGACGCCAAAGCTTAGCCGAGGCGAACTAAAATGACAAGAACCGAGGTATTAACGTAGGCGGCCGCCCAGAAGCCTGCCCGCGGCAGCAGGCGGAACGCGCGCCCCAAGGTTTAGGGGAGCTTTGCGACGATTTTTTGCGCCGTGGCTTTCAGCACATCCGGCGACGGGCTCTGTTCCGTTACAGAAACCAGCCGCAAATGCCAGGTGTTCTTATGGACCCAAAGTTCGGCTTCAAAAGCATCCCCGTTCGGAAGGATTTGCATATAGGCTTCCGAGCCGATACCGCTCAGGACAGTGACATTTTTCCTGCCCGGTTCGAGACGGCGCAGAATTTTGAGGTCGCCCCACGCGGAACTTTCTTCTGCGGCCGATTTGTATTTAAAGACATTCAGAGCGGTATTGCGGTGCCAACCGCCGCCGGACGTTGCCTTGGCGGCTTCATAGGAGCAGTTGCCTACCGTTGTAACGGGACGCACCGGCACACCGAGCACCTGTGCCGCATCGGCGGCGCTGAAGATGGTGCAAGCATTGAAACTTACAGCCTGCGGATCGCTTTGTAATAGTGGGCCATCTGGGACCGGAGTCGCGGAAACCTTCGGCGTTAAGCCGTGGTTGCCACGAGTCGCTGCGATTACGAACCAGCAAGCGAAGACCAGCGCGGGAATAATGCGATACGCATTGAACCGAGCGTGCATGTCGAACCTGCCAGATTGGAAAGACATGGTATTTATCCTTTTGCCCTTGGGTTTTCTGATGAGCAGCGGCGCAAGCAGCGCTGCAGCGATGCATGGTACCTAGAGTGACTGGGCCCGAAAAGGAAAAAGAGCACGAAAGTGCGCATTCTATACAGCGCGCGGCGAATCTGATTAACTGAGAAGGACTACCGAAGAAGGCAGAACCCCAAGGAGCCGGGCTCCGCGAAGTGACGAGGTAAGAAGACCGGCCACGGAATCCGGATGAAGAAAAGCGAAGCGGCGAAGTACGCGCGGTGGAGTGCGGCGGCGGCATTGCTTTGCGCCGGGCTGACCGTAGGTGTGTACCTGAAACGCGGGTGGACACGATACATCGAGCGGAGAAATGCGCCGCCGTCGCCGGCGGTGAACGTGGAGCGGCAGTCCACGAAATTGACTTTTTCGAAGGGCGAAGGAACGCGAACGGTTTTTACCGTGGAGGCGATGAAGTCCACGGACTTCAAAGGACTGAACTCCACCGATTTGGAAGGAGTGAAGGTCACGATTTTTGGCAAAGACGGCGCGCGGCACGACACGCTGGAAACGCACGCGTGCAGGTACAGCAAGGACAGCGGCGATATTGATTGTTCAGGCGATGTAAAAATCACGCTGATGAGCAAATTGGAATGGGAAGCCGCGAAAGGCGCGAAGCCGCAGGGCACCCCGGAAGCAGGGGCCGCGATGCAGGTCGAAACACGCGGGGTGGTGTTTAACCGGGCTAGCGGCGAAGCGAAAACGGCCGACGAAGTCCGATTCACTTTCGCTAACGGCAGCGGCCAGGCGGTGGGTGCGACGTATTACTCTGAAGAGGGAACACTGACGCTGCTGCGCAACGTTCGGCTCAAGCTAGATCAGCCGGTCGTTGCGAAAACCAACGCCGGTTCACGCGGCTCCGCGACGGGACAAAAAGAACCGGTCGAAGTGACCGGCTCGCGGATGGAATTTCAGCGGGATGCGGGGACTATTTATCTGGCGGGACCTGCGGAAGCCAAAACGAAAAGAGAGCGCCTGACCGCCGCAGGGTTGCAGTTGAACCTGGATGAAAATTTCCACACCAAGCTGCTGCTTGCAAAAGGAGATGGGAAGAACGTTTTGCCGGAGTTTACATCAGAGAAAGGTGCAGGGCAGCAGAAGCTTTCAGCAGAGGAAATTTCGGCAGGCTTCTCTCCCGAAGGGTGGGTGACGCGGGCGGAGGCGAAAGGCCGTGTGAGCGGCGACTCGGTGAAAGGCGGCGAAATACAAACAGTCACATCGCAGAACGCGACAATGGATATGGTGGACGGCCTGAATGCGCCGAAGTTGTTGGTACTGAAAGGTGGCGTGGACGCGACAACGAACAGCAAAGCGACCGCAAGCAAAGGTTCGGGTGAGGACTCGCGCAGACTGACTACCGAGGAGCTACGGATTGCGTTTGCGGAAACACGCGAGGCGAAGGGAACGCGGCTGCGGCGAGCGGAAACTGCCGGACCGGGCCGTTTGGAATTGAACGACGCCGCAAAAGAAAGCAACAAGGCCGCCCGCACCGTGTTGCAGGCGAATCAGTTGAGCATGAACTTTGACCCGGCCGGAGCCGCTTCTCGGCTGGATGCCAGTGGCAGCGTCCAGACGGAGCGGACGGTGGCCGGCGGCAACAAGCAAACAGCAACGGCAAAGAACGGCTTTGTGCTGATGGACCCGAAGGATGGCTGGTCGCGTATGGAACTGAACGAAAATGTTCAGCTAAGCGAATTGCAGCGCACGGCGCGCGCGGACCATGCCGAATTTGTACGCGCGGACCAAACAGCGACGCTCGATGGCCACGCGACAGCCCGCGATGCGACCAGTCAGACCTCGGCGCAAAAGCTGACGTTCTGGCAGTCGAGCGGAGATGTTCGCGGCGAGGGCAATGTGCGGTCGTCGGATCTTTCGGCGCGCAACACAACAGTGCATCTTGCTCCGGTGGCGTCAAACATCAGCGCGGACAATCTGATCGGCAACGCCAAAACGGGGCGGGCGCTGTACAGTGGCCACGCCAGGCTGTGGCAGGGCGATTCGGTGATGGAAGCCGATTCCATTGAATTGTTGAAAAGCGAACGCGTGCTGAACGCTTCGGGAAATGTGCGTGCGGTTTTTCCGCAAGTGGCGAGCAGTGCCAAAGCCGACAGCGCAGCGAAGGCTTCCGCTTCGGAAAGTGGCCGTTACAAAAGCCCTTCGCAAACCAAGACGCCAACGCTCTGGCACGCGCAGGCTGCCAAGATGACTTATTGGGACGCGGAAAATCGCGCACGCCTTTCTGAAAACGTCGTCGTGCAGGCGCCAGATCAGAAAATGAGCGGGCAAGAGCTGGACTTGTACTTCACACGAGCGGCTGGTGCGGTGCAGGGCGCGCAGCAGATCAGCCGTGCGGTGGGTACAGGCGGCGTAACGGTGGCGCAAGGCGATCGCAGAGCGACGGCCGAACGCGGCGAATACACCGCCGCCGATGGAAAATTCGTGATGACCGGCGGAACACCAACAATTTTTGACGCCAGCGAAGGGAACACCACCGGCCGTCAATTGACCTTCTTTTTGGCCGATGCTACGATCATCGTGGATTCTGAAAACGGATCGCGCACGCTGACGAAGCACCGAGTCGAAAAATAACGGGTGCGGGCTCTACTTGTTGCCCGTAGAAACAAGTGGCCTCTGGCGGTCACCACGTGACGAGGAATGCTGAAGCTCCAGGCCGTCGAATTGCACAAGTCGTATCGCGGTCGCAAGGTCGTTGACGACGTAGAACTGGAGATCGGACAGGGTGAAGTCGTTGGGCTGTTGGGACCTAACGGCGCGGGCAAGACAACTACTTTCTATATTTTAGTGGGTCTGGCCCGGCCCGATTCCGGCCGCGTTTTATTGAACGGCGAGGAGATCACCGATCTCCCAATGTACCTCAGGGCCCGCAGCGGCATCAGCTACCTTCCACAGGAACCTTCGGTTTTTCGCCAGCTTACGAGCGAAGAGAATCTCCTGGCGGTTCTGGAAACACTCCCGCTCACTCCGGAACAACAGCGCGACCGCCTGGAGGAGTTGTTGGTACAAATGGGACTGGAGACGGTGAGGACCAGCAAAGCGTACACGCTGTCGGGCGGCGAGCGGCGGCGTCTCGAGATTGCGCGTTCCCTCACCCTGGAACCTTCCTTCATCCTTCTGGACGAGCCTTTCTCGGGCATCGATCCGCTGACGGTCAAGGACTTACAGGAAATTATTCGCGAGCTTGCCAAAAGCGGCATCGGCGTGCTCATCACGGATCATAATGTGCGAGAGACCTTGACGGTGACGGACCGAGCGTACATTCTGAAAAGCGGCAAGATTTTTCGCAAAGGGCGGCCGGAGGAGTTGAGCAACGATCCGGAGGTCCGTCGCGTGTACCTGGGCGACCATTTCCGCCTGAACTAAGGCTTTACAGAACAATGGTAGGCAACGGAGAGGGACAGCTTTAGCGAGACCATGGCCTGGCAGGGACTCAAACTCAATCTGAAAGTGGCGCAGAAGCAGATTCTGACGCCCGGCCTGGTGCAGATGGTCAGCGTACTGGCCCTGAACCGCCTGGAACTGCGGGAGATGATCAACGCCGAAGTCGTGGCCAATCCCGTTCTGGAAGAGCTGAGCGAAGAACCTACCACCAGCGACAATTACAGTGACGAAAATTTTCTGAAGAATGAAACGGAAAAGGTTCCGGAGAAGCCGGAGTCGAATCCGTTTGACGAATTCGACGTTGGAACCTTTTTTAACCAGTACCTGGACACCGGCGGCGATGGCGGGCAATCGCAAGAACGGGAAATTTCCGAGCGGCCTTCCTTTGAAAAGTTCCTCTCTTCGCCCGCGGGATTGTCCGAGCACCTGACCTGGCAGCTGAGCGTGACGATTTGCTCCGACGCCGTGCGGGAAATCGCGGAAAGCATTATCGGCAACCTGGACGAGAATGGTTACCTGACCGCCTCGCAGGAAGAACTGGTGCAGGAAGGGAAGTACACGCAGGACGATTTGGAAGATGCCATCGCCGTGGTGCAGGATTTCGACCCAATTGGCGTTGGCGCGCGGGATTTGCGCGAATGTTTGTTGCTGCAGCTGAAAGCGTTCGACCCCCAGAACACGCTGGCGCAGCAAATCGTTTCCGAACATCTGAAACAAGTACAATCCAATCAGCTGAAAGAGATTGCGCGCGCGGTGAATCGTCCAATTGAAGTCGTGAAGCGCACGCTCGATACCATCAAGAAGCTCGATCCGCGGCCGGGGCTTCGCTACAACAAAACAGAGCCTCGGTTGGTTGAGCCGGATGTGTACTTCCGCAAGGCGGAAGGCGCGTGGCAGGTCTTTTTGAATGAAGACGACATGCCGCAACTGCGCCTCAGCCCGACCTACCGGCGATTGCTGGCGCGCGATGCAGCTGATCGTGATGTGCGCAACTACGTAAAGGAAAGATTTACCGCAGCGATCCAGCTTTTGAAAAATATCGAGCAGAGAAAGCACACCATTTTGCGCGTATGCCAATCCATCATTGCGCGCCAGGGTGAATTTCTCGATCACGGCCCGGACGCACTGAAGCCGATGATGATCAAGGAAGTTGCGGAAGAAGTGGGCGTGCATCCTTCCACGGTGAGCCGCGCCGTCGCCAGCAAATATGCACACACACCGCAAGGCGTGCTGGAATTACGCTCGTTTTTCAGCGAGTCGGTGAACGGCCCCGAAGGCGGCGGCATGTCGCTGCTGACGCTGAAACGCCTGGTCAAGAAAATGATCGAAGAAGAAGATACGAGCAAGCCATTGACCGATGAGCATATTGCGGCCAAGCTCGACGACGCGGGCATTCACGTGACCCGCCGCACCGTGGCCAAGTATCGCGAGGACATGCGCATCCCTAGCACTCACCAGCGCCGGGTGAAAAGCTGAGCGCGCGCTCCAACGTGAAGGCTCCCAAGAAAAGAGAAAGCAGCCAACTCGTCATTCTCACCGGACTTTCCGGCTCCGGCAAAAGCACCGTGTTGCGGGCGTTTGAGGACATGGGCTTTTATTGCGTGGACAATTTGCCCGTCGAGCTGATTCCGATTTTTGCGGAGCTGCACGCGGCGGGCGAAGCCGAGTTTCGCCGCGCTGCGCTGCTGGTGGATGCGCGCGAAGGGCAGCAGCTGCAGAAGCTGCCAGGGTTGCTGAAGCACTTACGCCGCGAGCACGGAATCTCGCTGGTGTTCATTGAGGCCAATGACGAAGCGCTGTTGCGGCGATATAGCGAAACGCGCCGGCCGCATCCGCTGGGCAAGGATTATTCCGTGCGCGAAAGTCTGCAGCACGAACGGAAACTGATGGAGCCGATCCGTGCGCTGGC
>DASSYL010000005.1:0-6236 GCA_035703315.1 Candidatus Acidiferrum sp.
CGTGCCCAGCAGCCAAAAAAGCACGCCGAAGCCGAGCGCGGCTGTTACGGCCCACAGGATGCCGCTTGAGGCGTGCGCGCCGTCTTTTGTCGGAGTGGCGACGGAGTTTGCGAATTGTGAGGCTGCCGGTGAGGTTGCCGATTGTGTAGTTTTTTCGCCAGCGGATACGAGGATGACGCCCGCGAGGGCTGCCAGAATTCCCAAAGCTCGATAGAGCGTGAATCGTTCTCCTGAGAGCGTGGAGAGAATGACGGTGAGCGCCGGGTAACTGGCCGAGATGGGAGCTACGACAGCCATCTTGCCGAGTTCGAATGCGCGATAGAGCGCGAGCATGGCACAGGTATTGACGGCGCCGGCGACGATTCCCCAAGCCCAAGGTTGCCACCCGGAACGGTCGAACAAATGCCCCCAATCGCGAGCCAAGAATAGCAAGATGGCCAGGAGCAACGCGCCGCAAACCTGAACACCAAACAAGGCGCGCACACTGCCGACGGATTTGATGGCAAAACGCGCGATGAAGTCTGATGTGCCCCAAGAAATTGCCGTGGCGACACCCAACACCACGCCGCTGGGCATTTACTTGGCCTTGGTCTTTTTGATTTCGAGGCCGAGTTCAACCATAACTTTTTGCAGGTCCTTCCATACGTCAGCTTTGGCGGCAGGGTTACGCAGCAGATACGCCGGGTGATAAGTGGGCAGCATTTTGTAGCCGCGGAAGTCGAGCCACTGGCCGCGGAAGTGGGAGATGCTGCGATTGGACTGCAGCAGAGTCTGGAAGGCAGTGGCGCCGAGGCAGACAATGACTTTGGGCTTCAGGGAATCGAGTTGGCGAAAGAGAAACGGGGAACAGGACTCGACTTCGTCGCCTTCAGGCTGGCGGTTGCCGGGCGGACGGCATTTGACGACGTTGCAGATGTAGACGTCGCGACGCTGCAGGCCCATGGCTTCGATCATTTGGGTGAGGAGTTTTCCGGCGCGGCCGACAAAGGGCAGTCCTTGCGCGTCTTCATCGGCGCCGGGACCTTCGCCGACGAAGACGAGTTGGGCTTGCGGGCTGCCATCGCCGAAGACGATTTTGTTGCGCGTGGTGTGGAGTTTGCAGCGGGTGCAATCGCCGAGGTCGTCGCGGATTTGGAGCAGGGTTTCGTGCTGTTTTTTGTTTGCGGCTTCGAACAGCGAGGGTGCCGCTGGCGTGAGCGGAGCGAATGCTTTTGCGGGAACTGTGGGCGATGGCGCAACCGTAGTTTTCGAAGCGGACTTAGGCAATGGGGGATCCTTGATCGTGTGGGACGACATTACCTCGGAACTTAAAGTTAAATGCGACTGTGCCGTGTTCGAGCAAGCGCGGTCGCGATAAAACGGGGCGAGGCCTAGATCTTCGTAAAATCGCAGGCGCTGTTTGAGTTTTTCGTTTTGGGCGGTGCGGGCGGATTCGGACATGGATCAGTCGGCGCTCTGGTGTTTCACGGTAACGCTCAAGCGGGCCACTTCGTCGAGAATGCGGTGCGCTACTTCGCGTTTGGTGAGTTTGGGGAGAGGCAAATCGCGGCCGTCGCGGGCAAAAAGTGTGACCACATTAGTGTCGACGTCGAAGCCAGCACCTTCGGCGGTGACATCATTGGCGACGATGAGGTCGGCGTTCTTGTCCTTGAGCTTTTTGCGTGCGTTTTCGGCGACACTAGCGGTCTCCGCAGCAAAGCCGACAACGAGGCGATGCTCCTTTTTGCGGGCCATGGCCGCGAGAATGTCGGTGTTGGGAACGAGTTGCAGCGTGATGCCTTGTTCCGGAGAACGCTTGATCTTGCTGGAGGCGGGATCGGCGGGGCGATAGTCGGCGACTGCTGCGGCGAAGATGGCGATGGTGGCTTCGGCGAAATTTTGTTCGACGGCGGCCAGCATTTCTGCTGCGTTGCGAACGTCCACGCGGCTTACATTTGCTGGCGTATCGAGCGAGGTCGGACCGCTGACAAGAATGACTTTGGCGCCTCGCTGCGCGGCGGCTTCGGCGACGGCGTAGCCCATGCGTCCGGAAGAACGATTGGTGAGGTAGCGAACAGGATCGATGGCTTCTTGCGTGGGGCCGGCGGTCAACAAAACGGTTTGGCCTTCGAAGTCGCGGCGAACGCGCAGAACTTCCCGCACAGTCGCGACAATGGCGTCCTGTCCGGCGAGGCGGCCAGCGCCGGTCATGCCGCAAGCGAGGTAGCCTTCGTCGGGATTGACGACTTGAACGCCGCGGGCGCGCAGCCGATCGAGATTTTCCTGCGTGGCAGGATGATTCCACATATTGACGTTCATCGCGGGAGCGACAACCACCGGGGCCGAGGTCGCCAGATACAGCGTGGTGAGAAAGTCGTCACTGATGCCGCGGCTGAATTTGGCGAGGATGTCGGCAGTGGCGGGCGCGACGAGCAAGAGATCCGTGCGTTGGGCAACGGCGATGTGTTCGATGGCGCTTTCCAGATTGGCTTCGCCGCCGGATTCGGCGAACAGGTCGGTGATGACTTTTTTTCCGGAGAGCGCGGCGAATGTCAGCGGGCGCACGAATTCGCAGGCCGCGCGGGTCATGACGACTTCTACTGAGAAACCTTCCTGCTGGAGGCGGCGCACCAGTTCGGCCGCTTTATAGGCCGCCACTCCGCCGGTGACGCCGAGGGTGATGAGCATGGAATTTCGTACCGTGTTACTTGCGCCGTTTTACTCCGTCTTTGTCTTCGTCCACGGCCTTGCCGGGCTCGAATTCATATTCGATCAGGCCGTGATTGACCTCTTCACAGGCCACGCGCGTGGCTTTGAGGGTGCGCGGATTTTCGAGAAGCGGAGGCGCTCCCGCCATTATTTGACGCGCGCGGCGGGCCGCAAGCACCACGTAAGCAAACTGGCTCTCTGGAGCTTTGGTCTGCACGGTCATCTCGATCTTTCCCCCAGTCGGCCGCTCGGATTAGCCGGTCGTTTAGCGAACGTCCGATTCAAATGATGCCAGAAGTCCCTCGACGCGGCCACGTCGCCGGGCGTTGCTGCAGCGGATGGCCGTCAAAATGGCTTCCACCTCGCGGCCGGCTCTTTCCACGTCGTCGTTGACCACACAATAGTCGTAGAACTTGCCGAACGCTTCGATTTCCGCGCGTGCGCGCGCCAGGCGGCGTTTAATTTCTTCGTCCGCATCCTGGCCGCGGCCGCGTAAGCGGCGTTCCAACTCTTCGCGCGACGGCGGCAAGATGAAGACGGCGACCGACTCCGGCAGCTTCTCTTTTACCTGCGCAGCACCCTGTACGTCAATTTCCAGGACCAGATCCAGCCCGCTGGCACGCGACTCATCCAACCATTTCTTCGGCGTGCCGTAGGAATGTTTGCCGAAGACACGCGCGTATTCGAGGAATTCACCGCGGGACACCATCGCCTCGAATTCCTGTTCGGTGACAAAATCATAACATTTCCCGCTGGCCTCAGTCGCGCGGCGAGGCCGGGTGGTGCACGAACGAGAAGCCATGGTGCCGGGCATCTGCAACAAACGCTGCACCAGCGTGGATTTTCCCGAGCCTGACGGACCGGACACAATCAACACCAGCGGGGCCAGAGCTTGCTCTGCGTTCATTCGATGTTCTGGACCTGTTCGCGCAATTTTTCAATCTCCGCCTTGACTTCTAGGCCGATGCCGGTGATGGTCAGCGCTTCGCTTTCCACGCCGGGAGTCTTGGAAAGCATGGTATTGGCTTCGCGGTGCATTTCCTGCAGCAGGAAGTCGAGTTTTTTGCCGAGTTCGCCAGCACCGTCTAGCAGCTTGCCGAATTGCTGCAAATGGCTGCGCAAACGATCGAGCTCTTCGCTGATGTCGCTGCGCTCGGCGAGCATCGCGGCTTCCTGAGCGATACGAGCTGGATCAATAGTGGTGCCGCTGAGCAAATCCTTGAGGCGCGTTTCCAAGCGGCGCGCGAACGCAGGACGCAGCTGCAGGACCAGCCCACGCACAATTTCGGTTTGTTCGCCGATGTGAGCGAGGCGGCGGCGCAAATCGTCCACGAGATGGCGGCCTTCGGCGCGGCGCATTTCATCCAGCTTGCCGAGCGCTTCTCGGAGACAATTCTCGAGAGCCTTGCCAAGCCGCTCCTGGTCTTCTTCGCTCTCGGGGATCGCAGGAGCCAAGCCGCCAATGACGCCGGGCAAGCGAAGCAAAGCGACGACATCGAGAGCAGCGGAGACTGAGGTTTGCAGACGGAGCTCGTCGGCAGCGCGCAGGTAATTGGTGACGAGATCGCGATTCACCTGGATTGGAGTCGCGGCGCCAGGCTCGACGCTCACGTGAACTTCGACATGGCCGCGATGGATACGTTCCCGCACCAATTGTCGGAGGCGCAATTCGTAGAGATCGAAGCCGTCGGGAAGACGCAGCTTTAAATCAAGAAAACGGTGATTGACACTTTTGACGCTCACCCGGGCGTCCCAGCCAAGCAGCGAGCTCTTGGCCTGCGCATACCCGGTCATGGAGAGGCATTCGGCTTTTTTGGTTTGCACTGCGCTCTTTTCGCTCATGTGGCGTTCCTTGCTGAGGGCAGTGGGGGTAAAGCCGTTTGCGCGGGCGCGTCCATCTCGTCGTCGGCAAATTGCAGATCATGCAGGCGAGCGTAAGTGCCGCCCTTCACGAGCAGTTCGGCGTGGGTGCCGCTTTCGCGGATTTGGCCGTCTTCCAGCACAAAAATTTTGTCGGCGCGGCGAATCGTCGCGAGGCGATGCGCGATGACGAATGTAGTTCGTCCGATCATCAGGTTTGCGAGCGCCTTTTGCACAAACATTTCGGATTCCGCGTCGAGCTCCGAGGTCGCTTCGTCAAGAATAAGAATCGGCGAATCCTTCAGGATAGCCCGGGCAATGGCGATGCGCTGGCGCTGGCCGCCACTGAGGCGCGTGCCGCGCTCGCCGATTACGGTATCGTAACCCAGAGGCAGTTCCTGAATGAAATCGTGGGCCAGGGCCGCTTGTGCCGCCTCGATGACTTTCTCTTTGCCGACGTTTGCCAAGCCGTAGCATATGTTGTTCCAGACGGTATCGTGGAAAAGAATATTCTCTTGTGTAACGATCGCCATCTGGCCGCGCAAAGATCGCAGCGTGAATTCGCGCAGGTCCGTGCCGTCGATCCTGATTGCGCCCGAGGTCGGCTCGTAAAACCGCGGGATAAGATTCACCAGAGTCGTTTTGCCGGCGCCGCTGGAGCCGACAAAGGCAACTACTTCGCCCTTGCGGGCCGTGAAGTCGATTCCGCGCAGGACCGCTGCTGCTTCATAGGAAAAGCTGACATCGTCGAATTCGATTTCCTGTAAGAACGGAGGTAGCTCGGCGCCCGCCGAATCGCGTTCTTCGGGCAGGTCCAGATACGCGAACACCTGGGTGGTCGCGCCCTGCGCCTGCTGAAACTGCTGGTAGACGGCGCCCATTCGCTTCACGGGCTCGTAGGATTTAAAGAGCGTGTAAACGAAAGTGAAGAACAAGCCGACCGTCAATTCGTGCTGAAGAATTTTATCCCGCGCGTAAAGCAACAGCAGCGAGATCACAATTGGCTGGAGCAGATCCATCAGCGGTGAGGTGACTACCTGCGCCCGCACCCAGCGCATGGTTTCGCGCAGCAAGCGTGAAGCGGCGCCCCGAAACTTACGAATCTCAAAATCTTCCATGCCAAAGGCTTTGACGATTCGATTTCCGCTGACAGTCTCCTGAAGAATCTGACTAAGCTCGCCCAGTTTGGTCTGGCTGCTTTCCACAGATCGCCGGATGCGGCGACCGAGTTTGCCCACGGGCCAAACCACCATGGGCAAAAGGACGACAGCGCCCAGAGTCATCTTCCAATCGATCTGTAGCAGGACGCAGAGAAATACAATGAGACTGAAGGCCTGGCGGAAAACGTCCGCAAGATATTCCGAGAGCGCCAATCGCGCGCGTTCTACGTCATTGATCACGGCGGACATCAAACGTCCCGCCGGTTCGCGCTGAAAAAAACCAATCGGCTGACGAATGATCTTTGCATAGACCTTGTTGCGCAAATCCGTTATGGCCCGATGGCCGATCGATTGAATCAGCACTCCACCGAAAAATTCAGCCAGCGACTTGGCGAGAAAGACGATCAGCAGCGAAATGATGACCACGTTCTTGACGTTGTGAATGCTGGGCGGAAACAGATTGTTCAAATAGAAGGTATGTCCGCCGAACGGAAGATGGAAAAGCGGAACGCTGGAATCACTGCTGGC
>DASSYL010000010.1:0-2309 GCA_035703315.1 Candidatus Acidiferrum sp.
AAATACGATCCGAGTTGGCCGCCGATGTCCTCTGCGTCAATTCCCAGCCGCGGCCGGTTCATGAGCAAGTCTCCGCCTTCCCATTCAATCGAGGGAACCCCCGGCATGGGCGCGATTTCTGGCATTTCCGGCACACGGAAATTGAAAACTTGTGGCGCGGCCTTCGAGATGTGCAAGCGCCGGCCGTCCTGCATTTTTCCCAGTGTAGTGCTGATAGTCTGTGCGCGGCCGTCGCGCCATACCGTCAGCTGTAGGCTGCGGCCCGCGGGAATTTCACGAATCATTCTGCGAAACTGCGCCGCGCCTTCCACGCGCTGGCCGTTAATCTCCGTCACTACGTCGTTGTCTTTCAGCCCGGCTTTCGCTGCGGGGCTGTCGTCCAGAACTTTGCCGATCACCACGCCGCGCTCGCCCGGCAACTTGAATTCTTTGACGTTCTCCGCCGTCACTTCGCGCGTCTCCACGCCCAACCAGCTCCCGGTGTCGTCGCTCAGCGAAGTCACGATGTTGAATTCGCGTTCGACATCCGGCGCGCCCAGGGCGAGTTCCGCTTCCGGCATCGCCTGCACTCCTGCTTCGGGCGGAGCTGGCGGGGCTGCCTGCGGTTCCTGCAGCGAACGCGAGTGACTTGGCAACGCAATTAGACCAACGGCAAGTACTGCCGCTCCTGCCATTGCCCATAAATTTTTCTTGTTCATCCTTCTCCTCCTTGCCAACACTGCGCTCTCCGAATCCTCATTTCGCAGCGAGGACTTGCCAACTGGCCGCTTGAAGCGGCTGTACATCGCCACGGTGAGCGGCTGTCCATCTTAGACGCGCGCCTTGTCAAAGAGTTGTCTCAAGGCGGGCTCCGCGGAAGGCCTAAACAGTTGTCCGCAGCGCCACCACTCGGATTCCGCCGTTGATCGTGTGCAGCTTGATGGGTGATCCGCCATTCCCCAATTTTCCGTGAATCTCTCGCGGCTTCAGCGAGCCTTCCATGGCAAACGGCAGCTCTGACTGGAAATTACCGTTCAGACAGCGAGCTTCCAAATCGGCTTGTGCATTCGGGGGCACCGCCAGTATCACCGACCCGTTCGTGGTTTCGGCCACAGTCCCCGAAACGCCATGAACATGCGACAACTCCAGATGCACGTTGCCATTGGTGGTGTGCGCGTGGACTTCGCTATCCGCTTCGTACACTTCAATGTTGCCGTTCACAGTCCGGAGTTCGTCCACCTCACTCACCCCCGCAATGCGCAGCGTACCGTTCACCGTTCCCAAGTGTTCCACTTTTGCGCCGTGCGGTACGTGAATCGTATATTCCACGGCGACTTCCACGCCTTCGTTTTGCGGGTAGCGTGTCATCACGGCGATGCTGTTCGGCTTCGCGTGAACGTCAATCGCCACGCGCTCCAGGTCGGACTCGCGCAGCTTGGCTGTCTTGACCGCGCGCACTTCCACCACGTCTTTGTCCCAGCCTTGCACTTCCACCGTTCCGTTCACGTTCTGCAGTTCAAACGTGCCGCCGGGCTGCAGCGCGTACGTTTGATTGAACTCCTTGCTGATGGCGAATCCCGGCACCGCCGCAATCGCCAACGCAAACGACAACACCACCGCCGGAACCAGCAGCTTGCGCAACTTCATCACAACCCCCTTCGAGGAACCTCGCGCCCAGAATCGTTTCCGTTCGTCGCGGAGTTCCCCTCTCTCCCGAAAAACGTTCCGACCTTAGCCCCAATTGACCGGGCGATGCTATCCGTTTCGCTCCGTCAAATTCCTGTTCAATCGCTCAGTCGCGCAGCTTAAATCTGAACGTGATCGTCGAAACCACATCCACCGGCTTGCCATCCGCCGTCCACATCGGCTTACCGCGCCACTGCTTCACGGCCGCCATTGCGGCGTCAGCAAGCACCGTATCGCCTTCCAGCAATTTCTGCACTTCGATTTTTCCGTCCTGCGTCAAGCGCACTTGCAGCCGCACGGTTCCCTCAATGCCACCCTTGCGCGCGACTTCCGGATAGACCGGATCGGGATGCCGCGTAACTCGAGTCCAAAATTCGTCTGCATCCATGCGCACTCCGCCAATCAGCCGCACTTCCATGCGCTCGACCCAGCTGCCATTCCATACATCAGAGGGTTCGGGCGCCGCTGCCGGGCGTGGATTGGCCTTCGCAGGGGCCGGCGCAGGCGGAGCAACACTGATCTGTGGTGTCGGCCAGGGAGCGGGAGCAGCCGTCTCTCCGGGACGCGCTGGCAACGCCAGAGCCGCTCGTGTAAGCTCGCGCTCCATACGCGCAGATTGATCGCGCATCATGGAGTCCCACAGA
>DASSYL010000104.1:0-14575 GCA_035703315.1 Candidatus Acidiferrum sp.
TTGAGCTCGACTTCGACGATTTTCTTGGCGTTGTCCCATGCACCGCCGGCATTGGCCATGAAGATGGCCTGATAGAGGCCGAAGATGGCGATGGAGATCAGGTAGCCGATGAAGAAGAAAGGCTCGAGAAACGCGAAGGCCAGCGTAGCGAAAAAGACGGCGATGAAAATATTGATCATGCCTTTTTGCGCGTACTTGGTGCAGATCTCGACGACTTTCTTCGAATCGGTGACGGAGGCTTTTTCGACGCCTTCGAGCTTGATGTTGGCCTTGATAAATTCAACGGCGCGGTAAGCGCCGGTGGTGACGGCCTGGGTGGAAGCACCAGTGAACCAGTAGATCATGGCGCCGCCGGTGATGAGGCCGAGGACGAAAGGCGCGTGGAGGAGCGAGAGTTTGTCCACGTTGGCGGAGAGGCCGTTGGTGAGGGCCATGATGATGGAGAAAATCATGGTGGTGGCGCCGACAACAGCGGTGCCGATGAGCACGGGTTTGGCGGTAGCCTTGAACGTGTTGCCCGCGCCATCGTTGGCTTCCAGCATTTCCTTGGCTTTTTCAAAGTTCACATCAATATTGAAATCTTTTTTCAGCTCGGCCTTGATGTTGGGCACGTTTTCGATGAGCGAGAGTTCGTAAACGGACTGCGCGTTGTCGGTGACCGGGCCGTAGGAGTCGACGGCGATGGTGACGGGGCCCATGCCGAGGAAGCCGAATGCCACGAGCCCGAAAGCGAAGACGGGAGCGGCGACCATGAGGCTGCCGAGCCCGACGCCGGAGGAATTATTGATGCCGGTGATCAGATAACCGACCGACATTAGAATGACCATGGCCATGCCAAGGTAGTAGGCGGAGAAATTTCCGGCGACGAAGCCGGAAAGGATGCCGAGGGATGCGCCGCCTTCCTGTGCGGAGGTGACGACTTCTTTCACGTGGCGCGATTCGGTGGAAGTGAAGACTTTGACGAGTTCGGGAATGATGGCGCCGGCGAGCGTGCCGCAGGAAATGATCGTGGCGAGTTTCCACCACTGCGAGTCATCGTTGCCGAGGCTTGGAATGATCAAGCGGGAAACAATAAAGGTAAGAATAATGGAAACGACGGAAGTGATCCAGACCAGCGAGGTGAGGGGCGCTTCATAGTTCATGCTGTCGGCGTTGCCGTAACGCGCTTTGGCAATGGCGCCGTTGAGGAAGTAGGCGGCGGCGCTGGCGATGAGCATCACGATACGCATGACGAAGATCCAGACCAGGAGCTGGACCTGGACAGTCGAATTGTGCACTGCGAGAAGGATGAAGGTGATGAGCGCTACGCCCGTTACGCCGTAGGTTTCAAAGCCGTCGGCGCTGGGGCCGACTGAGTCGCCCGCATTGTCGCCGGTGCAGTCGGCGATGACGCCGGGGTTGCGCGCGTCGTCTTCCTTGATTTTGAAGACGATTTTCATCAGGTCGGAGCCGATGTCGGCGATTTTGGTGAAGATACCGCCAGCGATGCGAAGCGCGGCGGCGCCGAGGGACTCGCCGATGGCAAAGCCGATGAAGCACGGGCCGGCGTAGTCGCCCGGAATGAAGAGGAGAATGAGGAGCATCATAAGCAGCTCGACGGAGATGAGCATCATGCCGATGCTCATGCCGGCTTCGAGCGGCGTGTGATAGATGGGATAGGGCTTACCGCGTAGTCCGGCAAAGGCCGTGCGCGAGTTGGCGAAGGTGTTGACGCGGATGCCGAACCAAGCGACGCCGTAGCTGCCGGCGATGCCGACGATGCTGAAAAGCAGAATGATAGGCAGGGTGAGCGAGACGGACTTGCCGGGAACGGGCGAGAGCCAGCCGAAGTACAGGACGATGACGACGGCTATGAATACCCAGAGCAGCATGAGGAATTTGCCCTGAGTGAACAGATAGGTTTTGCAGGTTTCGTAAATGAGCTCGGAGATTTCGCGCATGGAGCGATGGACGGGGAGGTTCTTCAGGCGGGTATAGATCGTCAAGCCGAAAAGCAGGCCGAAGATGCAGATGAGAATGCCCCAGAGGAGAAGCTTGTGCCCGTTGATGCCTCCCACGAAATTTACGCTGGAGAGATCGGGAAGCTTGAGAGCCGCTTCGCCGCCGGCTTCGCTTTCGGGCTTGGCGGCAGCTAGCGCGCCAGTGGTAGCTACAAGCGTTGCCGCACTGATGGCGGAGAGCTTGCCGAATCCGTTGAAAATTACAGAACTACAGTGGGACCAGGCATTGTGTAGCCAGGTTCGCATGAAAGGCGTCCTCCGAATCGCTGTCGTAATTCCAATGTTTTTGCAGGCTGCACCGAACTGCTGAAAATCCGCACACTTATTGCTGGCAAACGTTGCGGGCGTTCGCCGGTATTGCCGTTGCGCCACTTGCCGCTACGCAGGCATCCGGGATGCTGCGTTTGACGGGCTGGAGAGTGGCTCCTTGTCCTGACGGAAAAGCAACCATGCCACTTTGCGGCGCGCCAGGAACCCCTTCCGGGCAGACACCCTTAATCCAGCGCTCGTGAGTGCGAGCACTGGAACCCCGCGATTTGCTCGGTATACGCAAAATTCAGGGCGTGGCGAAGGTCTGATTTATAACATTCCAGCGCCGGTTTTTCAAATGACCGCAGGTTCGGCGCGAAGTGAGTCGGTTGAATGTTTTGGTCACACGGCGGTATGTTGTTCAAGCGTAGGCATTTCTAATCTGTGCTATACTGATTTTGCGCTTAATGCAGCGGTTGTGTTGTGCGGTCCCTCTGGTTTACTGACCTGATCTGAGAATACCCGCCCTTCGAATTCTCCGTAGTTTTCAGCGTAAATAAAAAATAGGTCCGGCAATGCGGATTGCCTCGCGCCGCCAAGTGTGTGTGCAGCGGCAACCGCAACCGGCAAGAAAGCAAAATGACAAGTATTTCTGAGCGTAGTTTTTCTGAATTTTCTGTGAGTCCATCTATGAAGGACCGGCTAAAAGCGGCAAAGTTCCTGGTGCCCACACCGGTGCAAGCCGCGGCGATTCCGCAAGCTCTGGAAGGGAAAGACCTGATTGCCACGGCGCAAACGGGAACCGGAAAGACGCTGGCGTTTCTGATTCCGGTGATGGAAAAGCTGGCGAAGCAAAGCACGCGGGGAATTTCCGCGCTGGTGCTGGTGCCAACGCGCGAGCTAGCAATGCAGGTGGTGGCGCAGTTCAATACATTGAAGGAAAAGAAAGCCGCGCCGGCTGCTTTGGTGGTGGGTGGATTGCCGGAAGGCCGGCAACTGGATGCGATTCGCAAGGGAGCGCAACTGGTTGTGGCGACGCCGGGTCGACTGGAAGATTATCTGGACCGCCGGCTGGTTTCGCTGGGCGGAGTGGCGACGCTGGTGCTGGACGAAGCCGACCGCATGCTGGACATGGGATTTTTGCCGGCGATCAAGCGGATTGCGTCGGTGCTGCCAAAGGAACGGCAGACATTGTGTTTTTCCGCGACGATGGAAGGCGCAATGACGCAACTGGTCCGCGACTACACGCGGAACGCGGTCCGGTTGTCGTTTGGGTCGACGCTGAAGCCGTCAGAGAATGTCCGGCTGCAAGCGTTTGAAGTGACCGATCAGGACAAGGCGGAGACGCTGGTTGGTTTGCTGGCGAAAGAGAGCGGGCGCTGCCTGGTGTTTTGCCGGACCAAGCGCGGCACGGAACGAATTGCCAAGAGTTTGTCGCGGCAGGGAATTGCCGCGGCGATGATCCACGGCGACCGGTCGCAGTCGCAGCGGACTGCGGCGTTGACGGGATTTCAGCGTGGACAATATAAGGTGCTAGTGGCGACGGACGTGGCGGCGCGCGGCATCCATGTGCAGGACATCGCGCACGTCATTAACTACGACCTGCCCGAGGTGACAGAGAATTTTATTCACCGGGTGGGGCGGACGGGGCGAGCGGGCGAACACGGCGTGGCCTCTACGCTGTTTGACCGGAGGCAGCGTAGCGAGCTGTTTCAGTTGGAGCGCGCGCTGGGAATCAAGATGGAGCGTGCTGCCGCGACGAATGGGCACGCGACGACGCCTAAGTTCACGGCAAGGCACGTAAATCATGACCGGGGGGAGCTGGAACTTGTGCCGCAGGCCTCCGGCCGGATGGTGCGGCTGCCTGGGGAGTTTTTGCAGGCGCAGATGGAAGGTTGAGTTCCTGAGGGCGGCCTTCCAAAAATAGTTGAGTCGAGACGGGACTGTCTTCCCGGCTCGTTTTCGTTTTGCACAAAGGGAAGCTGGAATCAGGGCGCAGCGAATGCCTGATCCCGGAACATTCGACAGGGTTCAGTTGGTTGGTTCGTTGAAGTCGCTCCTGGAACTGCCTGAAAGCTACATCGAATGCCGGAAAACCGCCCCTCTGGAAGTGTTCGGCACCCGTTTCGCTGAACTGGGCCTCGACCCAGCATGTGGGAGATCCTGGATAGATTCTCTTCGGCTAGGCTGGTGAAGAGACGCAAGTCTGGAAAATCAGGAGTGGATGGACTGACCGCGTGGGCAGACCTTTGATAACATGCCTAGCGACGTTCACGGAGAGCCGGATTACATGACGACAGGGACGTTTGCGGCGGCGGATATGAGTGTTGGCGCGCTGCGGTATGACTGGCGGCGGGACGAGGTGGCGGAGATTTACCGAACCGCGCTGCCTTCGCTGGTATTTCGCGCGCAGACGGTGCACCGGCAGTTTCATCCGGAAAACCGGGTGCAGACCTGCCAACTGCTTTCCATCAAGACTGGAGGCTGCCCAGAGGATTGCGCGTACTGTCCGCAAAGCGCGCACTACGATGCCGGAGTGGCGCGGGAAGGATTGCTTGACCCGGAGCACGTGATCGGCGTAGCGCGCGAGGCGGCTGGGCGTGGGGTGACGCGATTCTGCATGGGAGCGGCGTGGCGGCAGGCGCCGGAGGGGCGCGAATTCGACAAAGTTTTGCAGATGGTGCGTGGCGTGTCGTCGCTGAGGCTGGAAGTGTGCTGCACGCTGGGCATGCTGACTGAGCGGCAGGCGGAACAACTGAAAGAAGCGGGGCTTTCGGCCTACAACCACAACCTTGATACATCGCCCGAGTTTTATGGCTCGATCATCACGACGCGTGTATATGACGACCGGCTGAGGACGCTGGCGGCGGTGCGCAAAGCAGGGATTACGGTGTGCTGCGGCGGAATTCTGGGAATGGGCGAACGCGAAGAGGATCGTATCGGGTTGCTGCAGCAATTGGCGAGTTTGAACCCGCATCCGGAGAGCGTGCCGATCAATATGCTGGTGCGCGTGGAGGGGACGCCGCTAGGGAAGATGTCGGCGCTTGACCCGCTGGAGATGGTGCGGGCGATCGCGACGGCGCGGATTTTGATGCCGGCGTCGCGGGTGCGCTTGGCGGCAGGGCGGAAACAACTTTCGCCCGAAGCGGTGACGCTGTGCTTTCTGGCGGGAGCGAATTCGATATTTGTTGGCGAGAAATTGTTGACCACGCCGAATCCCGGGCGCGATGAAGACGAAGAGCTGCTGGCCACGCTGGGCATGAAGCCGCTGGAGCCGCATGCCGTCTGAAGCACAAAGCATACTGGTGAAGGGGCTGGAACGCGAGCTCGCGGAGTTGCGAGCGCGGGACCAGTTGCGGAGCTTTAGACAGATTGCGGGAATAAATCTCTGTTCGAATGACTACTTGGGATTGGCAGAAGACCCTCGGTTGAAGGAAGCAGTGTTGGAAGCGGTTGCGGCTACCCTGCGTGTGGGCGGGACGGGTTCGCGACTCCTGTCGGGGCATGATGCCGTGTGGAATGAGTTGGAGGAAGAGTTTGCGGCGTTCGCGGGTACAGAAGCGGCGCTTTATTTTGCCAATGGATATGTGGCAAATCTGGGGCTGCTGACGTCGCTGGTTGGCAAGAATGATTTGGTTTTTTCGGACGAGCTGAATCATGCGAGTTTGATTGATGGGATCCGGTTGTCGGGCGCACGGAAGGAGATCTATCCGCATCTGGATTTGCATGCGCTGGAACGCGCACTGCGAGCCGAGGAAAGTGAAGTGCGCCGCAAGCTGATTGTGACGGAGTCGGTGTTCAGCATGGACGGCGACGTGGCCGACGTGAAAGCGATACAGGAATTGGCAGAGCGCTTTGGTGCGTCGCTGATTGTGGACGAAGCGCACGCGACGGCGGTGCACGGTCCGGGCGGAGCAGCGATTGTGGCGGAGGCGCGGCTGACCCGCGAAGTCTTTGCGACGGTGCATACGTGCGGCAAGGCTTTGGCGAGCGCGGGAGCTTTTGTGTGCGGCTCGCGCGTGCTGCGGGAATTCCTAATTAATCATGCGCGGACGCTGATTTTTAGCACGGCGATGCCGCCCTATATGGCGGGGCAGATTCGCGCGGCGCTGCGGCTGGCGAGGGAGCTGAGTCGCGAAAGGGAAACGCTGCGGGTAAATTCGGCGGAGTTGATCGCCAAGTTGCGCGGAGATGAATGGGACACGAGCGGGTCGGCGTCGCAGATTGTGCCGGTGATCCTTGGTTCGAATGAGGATGCTCTCTCGGCCGCAGAGTTTCTACAGGAGCGGGGCTTCGCCGTGCGGGCGATTCGTCCGCCGACGGTTCCGGTGGGGAAGGCGCGGCTGAGATTGTCGCTTACGGCGCGGGTTACGCGAGAGCAGGTGACGGGCATACAGGCGGCCCTGCAGAATTGGAGAGGGTCGCGGAGTTCGCTGGCTGCGGCAGGGCTTGCGGCGGGCCACGGATGAGGCATCACTTTTTTGTGACGGGCACGGACACGGGCGTGGGCAAGACCACGCTGTCGGCACTGTTGTGTGCGGCGCTGGATGCAGTGTACTGGAAACCGATTCAGACCGGCACGCTCGAGGGATCCGACCGCGCCACGGTGATGCGGCTGGCGGGAATCGGCACGGACCGCACGATTGATGAGGTGTATAAATTTGTGCCGCCGGTTTCGCCGGACTTGGCGGCGCGCTGGGCGGGCGTGGAAATTGATCTGGCAAAAATCAATCTGCCGAATCATCTGGCAAACGACTGGCTGGTGGTGGAAGGCGCAGGCGGCGTACTGGTGCCGATCAATCAAAAGCAATTTATTCTGGACATGATGGTGAAGCTAAAGCTGCCGGTGATTCTGGCGGCGCGCAGCACGCTGGGAACGATCAATCACACCCTGCTGACGCTGGCGGCGCTGCATGCGGCGGAGCTGCCGGTGCATGGTGTCGTGTTGATCGGCGATCAAAACCGCGAAAACCGCGAAACGGTGGAAAGGTTTGGGCACGTGCGGGTGATTGGCGAAGTGCCGCGGCTGCCGAATCTGCATCGCACGGCGCTGATGCAGGTGTTCATGAATCACTTCGACCGTTCGGCGTTTTCCCAATAACTTTCCAAAGAATGTCTTCTCCCCTTCGCATTTGGCATCCGTTTACAAACGCAGCGCTGGATCCAGCGCCGATTGCAATTGAGCGGGCGGAGGGCGTGTGGCTGTATGCTCGGGACGGGCGAAAAATTATTGATGCGGTGTCATCGTGGTGGGTGAACCTGCACGGACACGCGAATCCGCGGATCGCGCGGGCGCTCGCCGAGCAGGCGCGGAAAATGGAACACGTGATTCTGGCGGGGTTTACACACGAACCGGCGGAAGAACTTACCGCACGTCTGCGCAAATGGGTAGCTCCGGAGTTGACGCGCCTGTTTTTTTCAGATGATGGCTCGACGGCGGTGGAAGTGGCGCTGAAGCTGGCGGTGCAGTACTTCAGCAACGGCGGTCGTCTGGAGAAATGCGAGATCGTGGCGCTGGAGCACGGCTACCACGGCGACACGGCCGGCGCGATGTCGGTGAGCGACGATTCGCCGTTTACCGAGCCCTTTCGGACCATGCGGTATCCGGTACATCGCGTGCATTCGGCGTATTGCTACCGGTGTCCAGTTGGGCTGAAGCGTGAAACCTGTCACATCGAATGCGTTGGGAAGCTGGAGACGCTGCTTTCTGAACGCGGCGACCGGATTGCGGCGGTGATTGTTGAGCCGTTGCTGCAAGCCGCTGGCGGAATGGTCGTTCACCCGGTGGAGTTTTTGCAGAAGGTGCGGGCGGTATGCACGAAGTACGACGTGTTGCTGATTGCGGACGAAGTGCTGACCGGATTTGGGCGTACGGGAAAAATGTTCGCGTGCGATTTGGCCGGAGTTTCGCCGGACCTGATGTGCTTGTCGAAGGGAATCACCGCCGGATTTCTGCCGATGGGGGCGACGCTCTCGACTGAGCGGGTCGCCGAGGTCTTTCATAGCGACAACCGGATGCACACTTTTTATCACGGGCATTCCTACACCGGGAACGCGTTGGCGTGCGCGGCGGCGAATGCCAGCCTGCAAATTTTTGACGATGAGCCGGTATTCGATCGGATTGCCGGCATTGCGAAGATTCACGCAGAGCGATTGCAGCAATTGCGAAGGTACGCCGCAGTGGGCGACGCGCGGCAAATCGGAACCATCGCTGCGATCGAGCTGCGAACGGATGATGCGGGTTACCTTTCGGCGATGCGGCCAAAGCTCTATCGATTCTTTCTGGAGCGCGGCGTGCTTTTGCGGCCGCTGGGCAACGTCGTGTATGTGCTGCCGCCTTACGTCATTTCGCCAGAGGAGCTGCATCACGTGTGGGATGTGATCACGGAATCCGTGGAAACATTGTTTTAGCGGCGTTACAGAAAAACAGATTTCTCTCTGCGCCTGCATGCGGCAGTAGGCTCGGAATGACGGACGCGAAAGGAGAAGGTCTTGGGCGCAAAACTGGGCGCATGGAAAGCGAAGATTGTCGCGTTTGCTGGGACATTGGGCGCGCCCGGATTGTTTTTGATTTCGTTCCTCGATTCGTCGGTGCTGACGTTCCCGGTGATCAACGACCTGCTGTTGGTTGAGCTCTCTATTCAGCACCCGGCGCGCATGCCGCTGTATGCATTGATGGCGGCCTCCGGTTCGGTGCTGGGCTGTGTGCTGCTTTACTTCATCGCGCGCAAAGGCGGGGAAGCATTTTTTCACAGGAAGGCGGGGCCGCGTGCGCAGGCCATTCGCCATTGGGTCAAACGTAACGGCTTCGGCGGGATGCTGGTTGCCGCGCTGCTGCCACCGCCGACTCCTTTCAAGATATTTGTGTTTGCAGCGGGCGTGTTCGAAGAGCCTCTTTCAAGTTTCACTTCCGCGATTTCGTTGGCGCGTTTGATTCGGTATTTCGGCGTTGGATATCTCGCTGTGAAGTACGGAAAAGATGCGCTGCCCATGCTGGAGCGCCACAAATTTACAGCTGCCGCAGCACTGGCCGCATTCGCCCTACTGAGCTACCTCGCGTCCCGTTGGATTCTGAGCCATCGCCATCACACCGAACCCCGCGGCTAGCGCGCCCCCGTCAGATTTTTCTGCCACTGCAGCTCAGACGATATCACGCGGGAGTTTTTGTCGAGATTGACGTCGGCAAAGATGGCGCGAGACTTTTCTGCGATGGCCTGGTCCTTAAGATCCTGGATTTCCACGGAATAGCCCTCGGTTTCGGCTTGTAGCGTAGCTTTGGGAAAGCGAGCGAACTTTACAAATACAGCCGCGGCGGGTGAATTTTGCGCCGCTGTGAGGATCGGCGAGGATTCGGGCTTGTGCAGCGTGGTGACACCGGAAGCGTAACCGACTTCGCCGCCCATGCTGCGCATCACGACCAGGTTTAGAGTGGACTGCGTCTCGACAATGCTGTGCCACAGGAATGGCGAAGTGGGATCGGGAAAAGCGGCGGCGCGGCGCGGCATTTCGCCGGCGATAGTGTGGGCTTCGAGCGCAGCGATGGTGTTGGCATGAAGCAACGCACGGAAGCCGAGGTACACGACAACGAAGGCGAGGCCTGTGATCGCGGCGTTGCGCCCGCGGGGGCGCTTTGAGCGGGAGCCGATCTCTTCGTTGACCAGTAAGAACAATTCTGGCACCAGAATCGCCGCAATCAGGATTGTGAGCAGCCACGGTTCAAGCGACGGCAGGATGTCCAACGCGAAGCGCCGCGATGAAAATGGCCAGAGCAGCGCAATGTATTCAGTCTGCAGCACATCGAGAAACAAATGCAGCAAACCTGTGGCTGCCACCGGCAGCCACGAAAAGCCGGCCCAAATTCCGCCAACGACATTCTTGGCCGAACGAGAAAAAAGAAGGGCAGCAATCGCGAGCACCACTACAAAGAGGAATGAGTGCGTGGCGGTGCGATGCCGCTCGATATAGGCGGACGGACCAAGCGCGGCGGTGAACCAGTCCACATCCGCGATAACCCCGGCGGAGACGAACGCGACGACGCTGCGCCACGATGCGCGGGGGAAAAACGCCCGCTGGAGGGCGAACGATGCGACTCCGTGTGTGAGTGGATCCACGGATGGTCAGTCCGTGGCTTCGGGCGGCTTTTCCGGGCCGGGTACAAGCAGACGCAAGGCCCGCGGCACGATGCGAAATTCCACGGGCAAACGGGCCAGCGGCTCGCCGTCCACCTGGGCATAGGTCGCTGGCTCCGCGTCGATCGGTTCGCAGACCAGGCGATCGGACTTCCAGAAGTAGACGCCTTCTTCCTTACGGAGATCGCCGAACCACAATGTCGGAAGATAACTCAGATAGCGGAGCCCGCTTTGCGTGGTCAGGCCCAGCAACTCGAACTGGTCTTCATAAAGATCGGCTTGCGTCGTGATTTTGAACGGGCCGCCGTAATGCTTTGTGCGTCCGACAATCACGAGTGAGACCTCGCGCGACTCGCCTTCGCTGGTGACGCGAAAATGCTGGAACTTGTAGTTGAAAACTTCGCGTGCGCCTTGCCACCAGTAAGCAAGGATGCCCATGCGCGCCTTGAGTTCGAGGTCTACGGCGTATGTGATACGGCCGTCGGGGCCGGCACCTGCGACGCTGAGAAAGTATCGTGCTCTTTCTGGTTGTTCGAGAGGAGTGGCGAGGCCAAGCGCGATGTCGCGCACTTCACCGCGGGCGATTTGGTCGGCCGCCGTGGGAATTTCCCAGGAGAGCTCCAATTCCTTGGCTAGGACGTTTGCCGTGCCGGCGGGAAGAAGCGCGAGCGGTACGCGATAGCCGTTCTGCGAACCGGCGAGACCGTTAACCACTTCGTTGACAGTGCCGTCACCGCCGCAGGCAATGACGAGTTGCCGGCCGTCGTGTCCGGCACGACGCGCGATTTCAGTGGCCTCACCGGGGCCGGTAGTCTCGGCCAGATCGGCCTGAATGCCGCGCGTGCCGAGGATGCGGCGTGCTTCGTCGAGCTGGGCACGGCGAGCCGCCCCCCCGCCACCAGCGTTGGGGTTGTGAATCAACAGCGCGTTGCGCAGATCTCGCATAGGTCCTTGTGTTACCGCGGCGCCCGGCCACATGGGTAGCGGCATGAAGCCGCTGCCACACCTTGGCCCGAGCCGCGCGAAGCTACCTATTCTATATAATACGGGTTGCGATTGTGTGAATGTCGCGCGGAGCAGACATGGCGAAGGCGGCCACGGCATCAATCAAGAAAGAAATCGAAGAGCTGCGGGAAAAACTCCGCTATCACGAATACCGGTATCACGTATTGGATGATCCGGAAATTTCCGATGCAGCATACGACAAGCTGCTGGCGAAGCTGAAGGATCTGGAGGCGGCGCACCCCGAGCTGGTGACTGCGGATTCGCCGACGGCGCGTGTGGGCGCCGCTCCGCGTGCGGGATTTCAAACGGTGCGGCATGTGCGACCGATGCTTAGCCTGGACAACGCATTTTCCTTCGATGCGCTGCGCGATTTTGACCGCCGGGTGCGCGAAGGCGTAGGCCGCGAAGAGATTGAGTACATCGCCGAGCACAAATTTGACGGGTTGAGCATTTCGCTGATTTACGAAGACGGGGTGCTGGTTCGCGGCGTGACGCGCGGCGACGGCACTACCGGCGAGGACGTAACCCCCAACGTGCGGACGGTTCGCTCGATTCCGTTGCGCATCGCAGCGGAGACGTTGAAGAAAGCGAAGATGCCGGGAACCTTTGAAGTGCGCGGCGAAATCATCATGACGCGCAAAGCGTTTGAGGCCATGAACCGCCAGCAGGAGCAGAGCGGCGGGAAGGTTTTTGCCAATGCGCGCAACGCCGCGGCCGGTGCGGTGCGCACGCTCGATTCCAGCGTTACCGCACAACGCAAGCTGGACTTCTTCGCGTATTACTTATTGCGTGACAGAAAGGTCGCGTTTCTCAAACATTCGGAATCGCTTGAAGCTTTGAACATGTTGCGGTTTCGCGCGTCTTCCGATTGGAAGCTGTGCGATGGAATCGAAGAGGTCATCAAATATTGCGAAGCGTGGGACGCGAAACGGGAGAAGCTGCCCTATGAAATCGACGGCGTGGTGGTGAAGGTAAATTCGGTCGGTATTCAGAACGAGCTCGGGTTCACATCGAGGTCGCCGCGATGGGCCATTGCGTACAAGTATCCGGCGCGGCAAGAAACCACCGTGGTGAACGACATTCAGGTGAACGTGGGAAGAACGGGAGTGCTGACTCCGTGGACGCTATTGCAACCGGTTCAGATCGGCGGCGTGACGGTGAGCCGGTCCACGCTGCACAACATGGATGAAATCGATCGGTTGGGCGTGCAGATCGGCGATACGGTGCTGGTCGAGCGGGCGGGCGAAGTGATTCCGCACGTACTGAAGGTCGTCAAGGAGGGAAAGGACCGCCGGCCATTCCGCATGCCGAAGAATTGCCCGGAATGCGGCAGCAAGATCCATCGTGTCGAAGGGGAAGTGGCGTACCGCTGTCTGAACGCGGCGTGTCCGGCAAAGCGGCGCGAGTCGTTGCTGCACTATGCGGGCCGGCATGCGATGAATATCGACGGACTGGGCGAAAAGATCGTCGACCAATTAGTCGAGAAAAACGTGGCTAAGGACGTCGCCGACCTGTATTCGTTGAAGCTGGAGGAAGTTGCCGAACTGGAACGGATGGCGGAAAAGTCCGCGCAGAATTTACTGAATGAGATCGAGGCCAGCAAAAAGAATTCGCTGTCGCGGCTGTTTTATGCGCTCGGGATTCTGTTTGTCGGCGAGAGGACGGGGCAACTGCTGGCGGAGCATTTTTCTTCGCTGGATGAGTTGGCGGAAGCGACGCAGGAACAATTGGAGGAGGTGCCGGAAGTAGGGCCGAAGGTTGCGAACAGCATCGTGCAATTTTTCTCGGAGCCGGCGAATCGGCAGCTCATCAAGAAGCTGGAAAAGGCGGGCGTGCGGCCGACCGCCGAGAAACGTGAAGTGAAGAGCAACAAGTTCGCGGGAAAGTCGTTTGTGTTTACCGGCGGTTTGGCCAATCGTTCGCGCGAGGATGCAGGCGAGCTGGTAAAGCAACATGGTGGAACAGTGGCCAGTTCTGTGAGCAAGAAGACGGACTATGTGGTCGTGGGCACCGATCCTGGATCTAAGTACGACAAAGCGAA
Organism: Candidatus Acidiferrum sp.; assembly: GCA_035703315.1. Taxonomy (GTDB): domain Bacteria; phylum Acidobacteriota; class Terriglobia; order Acidiferrales; family UBA7541; genus Acidiferrum. The sequence goes on from DASSYL010000104.1 coordinate 13,425, forward strand.
AGAGCTCAGCGTTCCGATCCTGTCAGAATCCGAATTCGAGAAACTGATCGGATTGAAGTGAGGGAAGCTCGGTTTGGCGATTCGGGTAGCAACGGAGCAGGACCAAGAGTCCATCTGGGCGATCCTGGAGCCTATGATCCGCTGCGGCGAGTCGTACACGCTACCGCGCAACATGAGCAGAGACCAGGCGCTTGAGTTTTGGTTTGCGCCTGGGCATGAAATCTTCGTGTTCGAAGAAAATGGTGTCGTACTCGGGACGTACTTCTTGCGGGCTAATCAAGGCGGAGGCGGATCGCACGTTGCGAATTGCGGCTATGTGACGGCAGAGGCGGCGTGGGGCCGCGGGATTGCGCGGGCGATGTGCCTGCATTCCCTGGAGCGTGCGAAAGAGCGTGGGTTTCGCGCAATGCAGTTTAATTTTGTAGTCAGCACGAACGAGCGGGCCGTTAAGCTCTGGCTCAGCCTCGGCTTTGAAATTGTCGGGCGCCTGCCTGGAGCATTTCGGCATCCGGAGAATGGTTTTGCGGATGCGCTGGTGATGTACAAGCGTTGGTGCGAATGAAATCGTCGGGTCGTTCTCTGAGCCCGATAGTCAAGCTGTTTGAGTTTCATGCATAATCGCTCGCCGATCGCCAAGAATCCTGACGAGTTGAGCGGCATTTGATTTCCCTATCTACCTAACAACGGTCACGGCTGGGGTATAATCGAAATTAGCGGGTGAGCTGGACGATCGCTGGTCCCGATTCATCGGGACGGGAGGAAAGTCCGGACACCGACCTGCGTCAGCAGGGAAATGGGCAACGCGCCTGGTAACGCCAGGGGACGCGAAAGCGTCACGGAAAGTGCCACAGAAAATAGACCGCCGCGAAAGAGAGCTCCTGTGACGGGCGACAGGGAAACCTGTTTATCGTCTTGCGAAATCGCTTTTGCTGGTAAGGGTGAAAAGGTGGGGTAAGAGCCCACCGCTCGTCTGGCAACAGGCGAGGCACGGAAAACCCCGCGTGGTGCAAGGCCAAATAGGAGGGGAGAGCCGGCCCGGCTCGCCGATCGGCGCGAACGGAAGTTTGCGACGCTTCCTCTGCGACGGCGAAAGCCGTTGCGGAGAGTAACCCTCGGGTAGGCTGCTGGAGTCCCGAAGCGATTCGGGACCT
>DASSYL010000195.1:0-4552 GCA_035703315.1 Candidatus Acidiferrum sp.
AGGCAGATCGAGCCGGCGTGAGGAAGCAGCGTGCTACGGGCCTCCTTCAGGGGAGTAAGCAGTCTTTCCAGAGGTCGCATGACAGTCTGGTAGTTCACGAGGAGCGCTGGGAAAGCAACCAAGCGGCTAATAGGGCCGTTGCTTTGACACTATCTCCGGATAGTAGAAACGGCAAACGGTACAAAAACTTGGGAATCTCTCCGCAAAAGCCGACGAGAAAACAGCGCATTCCGGCAAGACTTTTACGTATCAACGTTTTTTGGACCGTGTCTTGGCCTGGTGTTGCTGGTGGGCCTGGTGTTCGCCCTGGACAGTCGCGCTAACGAGTGGCGGCCCAGGCCAAGCCATCGGGATTTCTGCCGGTAGGAAGTTCGCCGACGACCTCGAGCTTGTGAAGATCGATGGCGACGATTTTGTCTTTTGAGCTGACGGCGACATAGGCAAGCGAGCCGTCGGGCAAGATGAGAATGCCGGCGGAGCCGCCGCCGAGGTTAAACTTCTTGATTTCCTTGTGAGTCGCGACGTCGATCACCACCAGGTTTGCCACGTCAGCCGAAGAACCCTGCGCATTCGGACCGGCGCCGAGGCCGGAAACGAGAACGCGCTTGCCGTCGGGCGTGAACTTGAGGCGGTTGGCGTGGTCGACGGAAATGGGAAAGGTCATGCGAGGCTTTTTCGTGGCGACGTCGATGACGGTGACGGTGCCGTCCAGCGCGTTGGCGGCCCAAACCTCGGTGCCGTTGATACCGACGTCGAATCCTTCAGAGCCGCGGCCGCTCGGGACGTTGGTGAGTTGCGAGTCCCTGCGCTGAGGACCTTGCGGCTGAGGCGGCGGAGCCGCGCCTGGCGCCGCGCCCTGAGGCGGACCGGGAGCGGGAAGTACGATTTGTTCGATGATGCTGATGGTGCCGGAATTGACGTTGGAAGTGAAGATGCGGTTCTGGGTTTCGTCAGCTACAACCATGTGAGTACGGTCCTGACCAGTGCCGAGGACCCAATCGATGGCGTGAGAAGCGGGATCGAAGCGGCCAACGATTTTGTTGGTTTCGGCGGTGAAGTAGAGTTTGTTGCCGGCGTACCACAGGCCGTGCGGCGAATGCAGTGCGCCGAGCGAAATGGCGGGAAGAGCCTTTCGGGCGGCGATGTCCACAACAGACAGTGTGTTGAACTCACTGCCGAGGCCGCCGTAGTTGGAGATGTAGGCGAGTTGGCCGTTGGAGGAAACGACGATTTCGTGGGGATCGGGACCGGCGGGAACGCGGCCGACGATTTTGAACGTGGTGGGATCGACGATGGCGAGGGAATTGGCGGATTTTTCGAGGACGAGCAGGGCCGGCGAAGGAGTTTGCGCCCTTATGCCGATTGCCAGGATACAAATTATCAGAGCGGGAAGGACTGTGCGCCAGAATGAAGGAAAGGCTTTTCGTACAGATGGGAACATAGCGGATGGAGTCATGGTTGCTCCTTGGTCTGATGCAGAGGAATCTTACTGGCGCCGCAGGATGAAAGGAAGGGGACGAGCCCCTTAATACGGCTGGGCTGGCCACCCGGAACGGAAAGTGCGCGCGCCGCATCGAACGAAAGCCATGAAAAAGCAAATGGGGAACTGGGGCAAGGCGCCTTGGAAAATTGATTTCCGCGCAAAGACGAAACGTTTGCCGCAGCAAGTAGATGTGGCGATTTTGGGCGGTGGGTTTACGGGGTTGACGGCAGCGGCGATGGTGAAGCGGCTAGCTCCGGAGAAGTCGGTGTTGCTGCTCGAGGCTGAGCGAGTTGGCAATGGCGCCAGCGGGCGGACGGGTGGAATGGTGCTGGCGGAAACCGCCGCGGGCGATTTGCCGGGGTTAGGAGATGTATTGAAGGGCTATCGCGAAATCCTGCGGCAGCTGAGCGTGAAAGCGAACTTGACGCTGCCGGGAGTATGGGAAGTGGCGAGAGGGGCGCGGTCGATGGACGGAAAACGAGTGCACGCTATGAAAGGCTCGCCGATCGAGTGGGATGACTTGGGTACGGTGCGAGCGGTGGCAAAAGTGGCAGGGGGATCGGTCGATCCAGGAAAAGTGGTGGCGGGGTTAGCGCGAGCCGCAGAAAAGGCGGGAGCACAAATTGTGGAGCGAGCCGCGCTGGAAAGAATGGAATTCGGCGAAAAGGTACGGCTGCATGTGCGGCCGGGAGGGAAAGCCGGAGCCAGGAGAATCGTGATTTCGGCGGAGCGGGTGTTGCTGGCCACAAATGCGGGTTCGGTGGAACTCGGCGAAAAATTGTTTGGCGGACGAGAACCGGCTGAGCCGAAACTGACGTTTGCGATTGCGACAGCGCGAATCAGCAAGAAACAGATTGCCGCAATCGGTTTAGGTTCGGGGCGGCCGTTTTATACGGTGGATTTCCCATATTTGTGGGGACGGCAAACGCCGGATGGTCGGCTGATCTTTGGGAGCGGGTTGGTGCCGGGATTCGGCGAGTCATTGCGAGCGGAATCGAAGAAACGGAAAGCCACGGAATTTGATGCACGGAAACTGTGGAAAGGGCTGGAAAAGGTGGACGTGCGAAAAGGGGAAGCGATGGGGCGGCTGGAGAGTCTGGAGAAGCGGGTGCGAGGATTGCATCCGGCACTGGAGAAAATTCGAGTGACGCATCGCTGGGGCGGGCCGATTCTGCTCACCAAGGAATTCCTGCCGGTGTTCCGGAAGCATCCTGGAAGCGAGCGCGTGATCGTGGCAGGTGGATACTCGGGGCACGGAGTGGCGCTGAGCGTGTACTTGGGGCGCTGGGCAGCAGAGCATTTGCTGGGACGCCGAAAGCTGCCAAACTGGCCGCGGGCGTAGGCTCTGAGCACTACCACATCACGGTGCTGATCGAGCGCGTGGGAGCAGTAAATTGCAGAGTGCGACCGTTATTTACGAGATTGACCGGAGAGTCCGCAGCGCCACTATTCAAAATTTGCGCCACGATTCTACCGTCGGGCGATCGAAACGACATGATGCGGATACCGGCGGCCCGGCCAGTGGTTTGCAGGCGCACTGCGCCGGGGCGGACGAACTTGCTGAAGTGCGCTAGATAGTAGTACGTGCCGGTGTAGGTAATCTGGTGTGTGGTTTTGTTGATGATGACGACGGGGTGCTGGATGTTGGGATCGGGATTGCCGTGGACCGGGGACACCGCCCACGGGCCGCCGGTTTCATCGAGAATGGCGTTCCAGTAAAGCCAGGCCGAGGTTCCCGCTTCCAGATCGTTGAAAATGATATTGCCCCAGACATCGCCGTCGGCAAATTCGTAAATCGGAAGTTTTTTGTTTTTGGGATAGCCCGCTTCATAGGCATAGCAGAGTTCGTCCATCCAGAAGGGAATTTCGGCGTATTTTTTCTTGAGTTCGGCGATCTTGTCGAAATGTTTGAAGTCGTAGCCGTGATAGGCGATTACGGAGACAAACTTGCGCACCGCGGGATCGTCCAGAACTACCGGATAGCGTTTGTAGGCGACGAGACGCTCCGGCGCTTCGCTAATCATCATCTTGGTCGATAAACCGGATTGTTGCAGAGCGGGTCCGACAAAATCGCGCAGCAGGACGCGAATCTCGGGATATTTGATTTTCGTGTAGACCTCTTCCGGTTCGTTGAAAATGCTCAAGTAATCAATCTCAATTCCGCGCTTTTTGTATTCTTCAAGATATTTGAGAAAGTATTTGGCGAGCACCGGATAGTATTTTTGCGGAATATCCTGATGTCTTTTCACGTCGTAGAGCATCCAGTCGGGCGGGTAATCCATCGGAGCCTGCAGCCTGAAGCTGCCGTACTTTCGCGCGCGCAAAATGTAAGTGCCGACGCCGTTGGGCAGAAAGTCGCGGTCGACGGAGAAATTCTTTAGTTCGACGTCGCCGGGCGTGTCGTCGTAAGTAAACCAAGGTCCGGCGGATTGAAAGTCGGTGCCGGCGAGCGGCGTTTTCATGGCGGTAAAGCCGGCGCCTTCCTTGGCATCGAACAGCGAGCGCAAAACCTCTTCCTGCTTTTCGGCGGGCAGCGTGTTCAGTGTCATCAAGCCGGCTTCCATGAAGGAAGCGCCGAATCCGTCTATTTTCTGCAAAGGCACTGCGCCATTGATTTCAAACTTCGGAGCCGCGGAAAGCTCGGTGTCAGAAAACTGCAAGTCTGCCTTCTTGGTAAGACGATCTCCCGCCTGCGAAGAAACATAAATTGTTGCTGTTTGCGCCCCTGCGAAAGGGACGAACGCGCATGCCCACAAGACTAGAACGAACTTGTTGATTCGCATGTGCACCCTTCCAAAAACTACTGCAAATTGCCCAGCAATTGCCGCGCGTATTTTGGTCCCTTGCCAGCGTCTTCATGCTTGACGTAGGCATACACATCCACGCCGCCGTTGGTCCAAGTGTCGAATCGTTTGCGCCACGCGGACAATTCTCTCGGCGAGTATTCCTCGCGGCGCAGGCGAACGTAAACGAAGCCGGCGGTAAGAATATCCGGAGGAGCGAAGTCGTCCGTTTCGGCGAGACACAGCGCCGTATCGTGTTTCCGCAGCAGATCGTACGTAGCTTCGG
>DASSYL010000297.1:0-2725 GCA_035703315.1 Candidatus Acidiferrum sp.
GCCCCCAATGAGCCAGCGAACCCGATGGCCAGACATTGCCAGAGCAATTTCATAATCAATAGCTTGCGGCAAGGTTGCCGTCGTGTCGAGGCGCGGGACGATAGGATGCAGCCCCATTCGATTTGCAGGGTTGACGGATCAGGAGGTTCGTGCGCATTTTTAGGGGCGGCACCTCATGTGGGAGCCTTTGTCGGTCGATAATCGTCCTAGACGGTTTCGGTGCGCGCAGTGCCAGACCGAACCGGAAGGAGCGCCGTACACGTTGTTCAGCCAGTTCGTCTCAACTCTCTTTTCCCGCTTCCATCACCTGCGAGTCAACCGCAAGCAGATTGTCCACATGCTTGCGGCTGATTCAAAGCGATCCTTCTGGGCGATTGCGGATCAGGGCGTGGTGAGCCTGGGAAACTTCAGCGTGAATATGCTGCTGGCGGCGTACTTCGCGCGCACGCGCGATCTGAAGGATTTCGGCGCGTTTGGCATTCTCATGGAGTTGATCCTGGTCCTCAATGGTTTGCAGCAGGCGATTCTCGTCTATCCATTGACAGTGCGGGGCACGCTGCTGGAACGCAAAGCGCTCAGTCAGATGACTAGCATGTGCATTGTGCTCACCATCATGGCTTGGCCGTTGATGGCGCTGAGCATGGTGATTACCGCGCTGGTGGCGCATAAATCGTTTCAGGTGGGTCTATGGGCCGCGGTGGCCATGCTGCTGTGGCAGATTCAGGAAACGCTCCGCCGCGCCTTGATCGCGCAAATCCGATTTCGCGCCACGATTTTGGGCGATGCCATCAGCTATCTCGGCCAGATCGTGGTGGTTGTGGTTCTGGCATGGATGGATCGCCTTTCGCTGGTTTCAACCTTCCAGGCCATGGCACTGACATCCGGACTGGCGGCGCTGGTGCAGGCGCTGCAAGTCGGATTGCAAGACGTCAAATTCAGGGAATTGCCCGCCTTTGCGCGCGGGTGCTGGAGCCTGGGCCGGTGGATCGCTTTTGGAAATCTTTCAACGGTTTTGACCGGACCGGTCTTTATCTGGAATTTCGTTTATTGGACTAGCGCCGAGATCGTCGGCATCTTTCTGGCGATCACGAATCTCGTGCGGTTGACCAATCCGCTGTCGTTCGTCGTTGCGACGCTGATCATGCCCAACGCCGCGCGCGCCCGCGCCGAAGGAGGCATGCGGCGGGCCAAAATGGTGCTGCTGCGTTTTGGCATCCTAGGTGGCATCGTGCTGGTCCCGTATCTGGGTCTGCTGATGGTTGCGCCCGAAGCGTCGATCCGATTGGTTTATCGATCGGGCGCTGTGGATCTGCTGCCTTACGCGGGAATACTGCGCATCGCCGCGATCTACGCAGCCCTTTCCTATATGGCGATTGCCAGCGGCGCATTTCTCAACTCCGTCGAGCGCAGCCGCTGGACCTTTATTGCCCAGGTTTGGTCGGCCTTGAGCGTGCCGCTGGTTGTAATGCCGCTTACCGCGCTGTATCACCTCTGGGGCGGTGTGATCGGGGCCGCGATCAGTTCGCTCGTGCTTGTGATGGCCCACGAACATTACATCCGCAAATTGTCCGATGATGAACCAGCTGACACTCGCCTCCCGGCGAACGACAGTGCGCCAAGTGCCGCCCATTCGTCCAAAACAGTTGCCGTCTAGGCTACGACAGGTTGTGCGATGAGGGTTCTGCTGGTCCATAATTTCTATCAGGAGCCCGGCGGCGAAGACCAGGTTTTCGCCGAGGAATTTGCGCTGCTCGAAAAATACAGCCACACCGTACGCAAGTTCACCGTTCACAATGACGCGATCAAATCGATGGGCAAGCTCGAGGCGGCGCGCAAGACGCTTTGGAACCCCGACACCGCCAAGCCCCTTCAGGAAGCAATTCGCGCGATTGACGCGCAGGTCGTGCATTTTCACAACACGTTCCCACTGATTTCACCCGCGGCCTATTACGCAGCGCACGAAGTCGGCGCTGCTGTGGTGCAGACTCTGCATAATTATCGTGTGCTTTGTCCCAGTGCGACATTTTACCGCGATGGAAAGGTATGCGAGGACTGCCTGGGCAAAATGATGCCCTGGCCGGCGGTGGTGCATAAGTGCTATCGCGACAACCGATTGGCCACAGCGACGCTCGCGGGCATGCTGACGTTTCACCATCTCAAGGGCACTTGGAAAAACGAAGTCGACGTTTACATCGCACTGACCGAGTTCGGCAAAGGGAAATTGATCGCCGGCGGGCTTCCAGCTGAAAAAATCGAGGTCAAAACCAACTTTGTTGATCCTGATCCCGGCCCGGGAAATGGCGAGGGTGGCTACGCCGTCGTTGTAGGCAGACTTGCTGAGGGCAAGGGCATTCTCACTCTTCTGGAAGCATGGAAGACGGTTCACGCCAAAACCGGCGCGATCGTCAAGATTATTGGTGACGGGCCTTTGCGCGCGGAAGTTGAACAGGCGGCCAAGCAAGGATTTGGTATCGAGTACGTCGGCCGGCGTGCGTCGGCGGAAGTTTACGCTATGATGGGCGATGCCCGCATGCTCGTTTTCCCCGCGCGATGGTACGAAGGCCAACCCCGTACTATTGTTGAAGCGCTGGCCAAGGGCACGCCCGTCATTGCTCCGCGGCATGGCCCGATGCCCGATCTGGTCGACGACCGCCGAACAGGTCTGCTCTTTGAACCCGGCAGCGCCGTTGATCTGGCCGATAAAACGATCGCGTTGTTCTCGGAC
>DASSYL010000360.1:0-3226 GCA_035703315.1 Candidatus Acidiferrum sp.
ACACACACATGCCAGCGCACACCCTAACGGGAGCTTCCGAAAAACAGTTTTCATCTTTAGTACCTGAAGTGTCCTGACTCTGCGGACGCCAGATTCACGGCTTCGGGCAAGCCGCGGGTCCCAGCCTCATGCGCGCGCCTGAGTTAACCCAGGTCCAAGAGGCTCCGCGGAGTCTGCCAGAGTGCCGGGATAAGGCATCGACTCCGAACGGACGGAGATTAGCACAAGCGATGGGTAAAGTCAGTAGAACGTGATCAGAAAGGTAGTGCCCGAAGGTCGACGTTACCGCCAGAAAGTATGAGTCCGACCTTCGCCCTGGTTGTGCCCGGAAACAGGGAATCGGCGGCGCCTGGTTTGAGCAGCGGAGCGAGCGCAATCGCCGAGGATGGCTCAGTGATCACCTTGAGTCGCTCCCAGATCAACTCCATCGCGCCGATGATCTCTTCTTCGGTGACCAGAAGTACACCGGAGAGCAGTTCGCGCAAGATTGCGAAGGTGCGCGGCGCAAGAGACGCGCGCAGGCCGTCGGCGATGGTGTCGCTGGACTCGATCGATTGCAGCGTGCCGGTTTCTAGCGAGCGGTAGGCGTCGTCGGCCTTGGCGGGTTCGCAGCCGTACAGACGAGCCGAAGGCTGCATGTGCTTCGCGCTGAGGCAGGTTCCGCTGAGGAGGCCGCCGCCGCTGACGGGTGCCAGAATGGCGTCGAGTTTGCCTACGTCTTCGAGCAACTCTTTTGCTGCAGTGGCCTGGCCGGCGATGATGCGGTCGTCGTCGTAGGGATGAATCATCACCGCGCCCGTTTCGGCCTGGATGCGCGCGGCGGTTTCCGCGCGTGCGGAAACCTTTGGCTCGCAGAAAGTGATTTTGCCGCCGTACGCCTCGACCGCTTTGCTCTTCACAGTTGGGGCATTCTTAGGCATGACAATCCAAGCGGGGATACCACGCCAGGCTGCTGCGCAGGAAACGGCTGCGGCGTGGTTGCCGCTTGAGTGCGTCACAATTCCCCGCGCCGCTTCTTCGTCGTTTAACGAGAAAATTGCGTTGGTCGCGCCGCGAATTTTGAAAGAGCCGGTCTTCTGAAGGTTTTCACACTTGAAGAAAAGCTCCGCGCCGCAGAGCGCGTCGAGCGTGGCGGAACGCAGCACTGGCGTGCGGTGAATTTTTGGGGCGATGCGCTCGTGTGCTGCAACGATCGATTCCCAGGTGGGAGCCGCGCTTGGCGCCATTGTTCTTGTCGACATTTTATCTATTGCCAGTGTCTTTTCGCAGTTCAGAAATTTGCCGGTGAAACGGAAAGAACAGGTTAGCGCACTATCCTCCGAACAGCGAATTACGGCGGTAGACCCAAGTGTCGGCGCGAGCGGAAAATTGGCTGGCGAAAGGTAGGCGAAACTACGTTGCGTTCTATTACCGCTTTCCGCGCATCGGAAGGCGGATTTTGACTTGACCGCGCATGGCGCTTTGCTAATCTTTGCCATGCCCTTCCGCGAGCCTGCGACGCAGTCCCCCCTTTCGCTGCGCGAAGGAGCAACGAATGGATAGCTCAGAACGCCGCCAGTTAATCCGTTATGCCACGCGGACGCCCATCCGCTTTAAGACCATGGGCTTGTCCGCGGACAAAAGCGAACATTTCACCGAAGCGTTGAACGTTTCGCGCGGTGGATTTTATTTCGCTACGTCCGCGCCGCTGCAAGTCGGAATGCCCATCGAAGCGACGCTGCGGATGCCGGAAGAAGTGACCGGCGACAAAACGAAAGAAACGCATTGCCGCGCGCGGGTGGTGCATGTTCGCAACGAGCCTTACGGCGACGGGCGAATCGGTTTTGGCGCAGAGATTGAGTCGTTTCAATCCATGCCGCGGCCCGATCGCTGGGCGAGCTAGCGCGCCGCGAATCCACTATTTACAAATTTTGTCTGGCTTCCCGGGTCGCCCGGGAAGGCTTCTCGTTGCTACCGCGCGGGGATGGAAACAACCACTTTCCCTGTGCCCACATTTTCAAAGCGATCGTAGGCGCGCACGGCAATGGTGTGGTCGCCTGGTTTCAGGTCGCGAAGGATGAGTTCGTAGGATTGGTGCTTACCGTCGCTAATGCCGGACGCCGGCGCGACTAGCGTCCAGTCGCCGCCGTCAACGCTGTATTGAGCGCGGTCGATGCTCGAGGTTGCGTCGGTTGCGGCGAACTTGATCTGCGCGGCGGCGTTCGAGACGCTCGCTTCGACTTTGCTTAGCGCGGGTGGAGTATTGTCGACTTCAAATCGTTCGCTTTCGCGCTCGGCTTTCCGTGCTTTGTCTGGAGGGTTGGACGCCAAGTCGGTGGCGATAATTTTCAGGTAATAGGCACCGTCGGCCAGCGTCGTCGTGTCGAACGAATAGAAGCGCTGGTCGAGATTGTCCCTCAGCAGTTTCCAGTCTTTTTCGTCTTCGCCGCGAAAATAGACCGCATACTTCAGGTCGTCTTCGTTGTCGTCGTGCGCGGTCCACAAAACGGACTGGTAGCCTTTTTGCACGAAGCCTTGCGGCGGCACTTCGAACCGGGCGGGACTGGTGCTTTGCGATTGATTGATGATGACGCCGCCTGTCGGCGAGGGGGCCGGCGGAAATCTAAGCGTGGCTGTTGCGGCCGCGCCAGTGGCAAGCGCCGGCTGCCCTTGTGCGCGGATGCCAGGATCCTGGATCAAGATGCCGTCGATGACCGGCGCCACATTCTTGGGTTGATAAGCAAGGGTGACCCATTCAATTCCGTCGCCGAGGCGGCCATCGTGAATCACCGCTTTCCATTGTGCGAAACGCGCGGAAGGTGCGGCGGTCTCCGCACCGCTAGCGGTATACGGGCCGTACCACTTGGACCATTCCTTGCCAGGGTCCTCGGTGTTGCCGGTGCGGACATAAAACTCCAGACGCGGTTCCTTAGTGGCGCTGCCGGGACTGTTCTTGGCCGGAGCCATCGCGACCGGCGGACTCCACCACTCGATGCGTCCCCATTGCGAAAAAAGCTGCGCGTCAAAGGAGCGCGATTCGTAAGTGCCTTCCGGTTCGTATTCCGGGCCGAGGGAAATGAGCTTTCCGGGATTCGCGGTACACAAAATGACTTTGCCTGCGGGGTTGCGGACGATGCTGGTGATCTGCGCGGAGCCTGCTTTGGCCAGCTGAGCGAAGACGCCGCGGCCGTCAATTGCGAGCAGAGCGCCGGAATTACCCAAGCCAGCCAGCAGGCGGCCATCGTTG
>DASSYL010000509.1:0-3309 GCA_035703315.1 Candidatus Acidiferrum sp.
GCTGCGCGATGCGCTAGGCAAACTCCAGCTTAATGACGCTGCATTTTTTTATGAGCCGGAAAATTCCGTCGCGCTCGGTTTCGGCTTTCGCTGCGGCTTTCTTGGCTTGTTGCACATGGAAATCGTGCAGGAACGCCTGGAGCGCGAGTTCGGCCTTAACCTCATCACCACCGCGCCCAGCGTGCGCTATCGCATCACTCGTGTCGGCGGCACCGCTATCGAAGTCGACAGCCCTGCGAAATTTCCCAATCCCAGCGACATTGAAAAGATTGAAGAGCCGGTCATCAAGGCCATGATCATCACCAGCGACGATTCCGTAGGCGGCATCCTGCAGCTGTGCCAGGACAAACGCGGCATCCAGAAAAACTTTGAGTACTTGTCGCCGACTCGCGTCATGCTCACCTATGAGCTGCCGCTTAACGAAATCGTTCTCGACTTTTACGACCGCCTGAAATCCGTTTCGCGCGGCTACGCTTCCCTCGATTACCATCTCGAGGGTTACAAGGAATCCGACCTCGTTAAACTCGACGTCCTTGTTGGCGGCGAACCTGTGGACGCGCTGGCGATGATTACCCATCGCGATACAGCCTACGAACGCGGTCGCGAACTGGTCTCGCGCCTCCGCAAACTCATCCCGCGACAAATGTTTGAAGTGCCAATCCAGGCGGCCATCGGCAGCCGCGTAATCGCCCGCGAAACCGTTGCCGCCATGCGCAAAAACGTTCTCGCCAAATGCTACGGCGGCGACATTTCCCGCAAACGCAAACTTTTGGAAAAACAAAAAGAAGGCAAACGCCGCATGAAGCGCGTCGGCCAAGTCGACATTCCCCAGGAAGCCTTCCTAGCCGTACTAAAGGTTTCCTCCACGGAAGACGAAGATTGACGCTAGCGCGATTTTGTAGCGGCCGCCTGAGCCGGGCGGCTTTCTACTCTTTGGTTTCCACTTTGGTGGCGAGCTTTCCGTGATGGAGCTGAATCCGAACCGCGTCACCGACCGCAACTTGTTCCGATGAACGCAAGAGATTGCCAGCCGCATCGGTAGCGATCGCGTAGCCGCGCTCCAGCACTTTGAGCGGGCCGCGCTCCTGCAGCTGCAGCCGCAAACGTTCAATCCGCTCCCGCCTCGCACGCAGAAATCGTTCTGCGCCCATGCTCAGTTCCGAGCCGCACTTTTCCACGCGCAAGCGCACCGCCGAAATCCGCGAGCGGAAATCAAAACGCGCAATTCTCAAATGAGCCATCGTGAATCGCCGTCGCGACAGCTCGAGCCGCCGGCGCAGAGCCTGGGCCAGCCGCGCCGTCATTTCATCAGAGCGCTGGCGCCGTTGCCGCAGCAAATCCAGCGGATGCCGGAAGCCGCGCCGCGCGCCAAGTTCGTGTACTCTCCGGCTCAAAACCGAAATTCGATAGCGCAGCTGTTCTCCCAGCGCCCGCTTCAGCCGCATCACGCGTTCATCGAACTCGCGTCGCGTTTGCACCACGATCTCCGCAGCAGCGGACGGCGTGGACGCGCGGACATCCGCTACGAAATCCGCAATGGTGAAATCTGTCTCGTGACCAACTCCCGAAATCACCGGTATTGCGGAATCAAAAATCGCGCGTGCCACCACTTCTTCGTTGAAGGCCCACAAATCTTCCATTGAGCCGCCGCCGCGCGTGAGGATGAGTACGTCCACATTCTGTCGCTGATTGAAAAATCGCAACGCCCGCGCAATTTCTCCCGCCGCTCCTTCGCCCTGCACGCGCACCGGCACCAGCATCAAGTGCACATTCGGAAACCGCCGACGCAAAATCCGGACCACATCGCGCACTGCGGCGCCTTTGGGTGAAGTGATCAAGCCGATGCGGCTCGGCAACATCGGCAACGGCTTTTTGTGCTTCGCTTCAAACAGCCCTTCGCCTTCCAGCCGCTTCTTCAACTGTTCGAACGCCAGCTGCAGCGCACCGCGGCCCGCCGGGTCCATCGTTTCGACGTAGATCTGATATTCGCCGCGCTGTTCGTATACGCCGATCGAACCGCGCACGGTGACCTTCAAGCCATCTTCAGGACGGAATTTTACGCCGCGCATCTGCTGCCGGAACCACACGCACTTCACCTGCGCCTTGTCGTCCTTCAGCGTGAAATAGATGTGGCCTGACTGCGCTTCGCGGCAGTTCGAAATTTCGCCTTCCACTAGCACGTCAACGAAATTTTTTGCGAGCAGGTCGCGAATCCGCGCGGTCAGTTCGCCGACCGTAAGCGAACGCCGCTCCGGCTGCAGATTAAATGTCAGTTGTGCCATGGCTTTTACAAACCGTTACAGTACCACGACCGGCGCTCTTGCTCTTCTCTGCTACTCTGTCGTTTCCGAAGAATAGGAGTAAAAGAACGATGCGGTTTCCAGTCCTGGCAATTTCTGCAGTCCTAGCCGTCTGTTCCGCCACCAGCAACGCTCAATCGTCGGTTGGAGGAACGGTGAAAACAAAGAAAACACTTCCGCCTGTCGCTCACGTCGTCCAGGAAGTCCGCAACTACCGCCAGGCCAATGAAGACCGCATCATGCGTGAACTGCGCGAATTCCTTGCGATTCCAAACGTTGCCAGTGATACCGCGAGCATCCAGAAAAATGCCGAGCGTCTGAAGGAAATGCTGGAAGCTCGAGGCATCGAAGCGCATGTTCTTTCCTTTAATGGCCGCAACCCGGTGGTCTTCGGCAAACTCGACACGCTCGGTGCCACACGCACCGTCATCTTTTATGCCCACTACGACGGGCAACCCGTCGATCCCGCGACGTGGACCGACAAGGCGCCGTTTACGCCCGTTCTGCGCGACAACTCCATCGAAGCCGGTGGCAACAAGATTCCCTTTCCCGACGCCAACAAAACCCCCAACGCCTATCATGACCAGTGGCGCATTTATGCTCGCTCGGCTTCCGACGACAAATCTCCCATCGTCGCCATCCTCGCGGCTCTCGATGCTCTGCGCGCCAAGAACATTCCCCTCGCCGTGAATCTGAAGTTCATCCTCGAAGGCGCAGAAGAAGCCGGCTCGGAGGATCTCGAAGCGACCCTTCAGCTCCATAAGAATCTGCTGAAGGGCGATGTGCTCATTGCCGGCGATGGGCCGGTTCATCAATCCGGCCGCCCGCTGGTTTTCTTCGGCAACCGCGGCGACCTCGGCCTGAACATCACTGTATACGGTCCGGTGCGTGCTCTGCACAGCGGCCACTACGGCAACTGGGCGCCCAATGCCGCGATGCGTCTCTCGCAACTGCTCGCTTCCATGGTGGACGAAAACGGCCGCGTGCTCATTCCCGGCTATTATGATGA
>DASSYL010000009.1:0-3578 GCA_035703315.1 Candidatus Acidiferrum sp.
AAGGAGAAGAACAGTGGCATCCGTACCGGTTCGCAGATTATCGAGAGATCTTAAGCGCCAGCGCGTTCATCAGCGCGTGCGCATGACGGTGTCGGGCACCGCCGAGCGGCCGCGCCTGTGCGTGTATCGTTCGCTGGATCACATTTACGCGCAGGTGATTGACGACCGCGCAGGCAAGACCCTGGTTTCCGCGAGTTCCGCGGACAAAGACACCAAGAAGAATTTGAAGGGCGGCGGCAACGTCGCAGCGGCCAAAGTCGTCGGCAAAGCTGTCGCTGAACGGGCCAAGGCTGTCGGAGTTTCCAAAGTTGTGTTCGACCGCGGCGGATACAAGTATCACGGCCGCGTAAAGGCGCTCGCGGACGCGGCGCGGGAAGCGGGGTTACAGTTCTAAGCCTATGTCGAAGCAAATTTTGAGGGAAAGTCTCGCGGTGCGGCGGTTGCTCGAAGTCAATCCTTCCGAGTTGAAGGACGATGTTATCGCCATCAACCGCGTCACCAAAGTGGTCAAGGGCGGCAAGAATTTGAGCTTCTCCGCGTTGGTCGTGGTTGGCGATAATCATGGCCATGCCGGATTCGGCATGGGCAAGGCGCGCGAAGTGCCGATGGCCATCAAGAAGGGCATCGAGCAAGCGAAAAAGAATCTGATCCAGCTGAACTTGAAGGGTTCCACCATCCCCCATCAGGTAATTGGCCGCTACGGTTCGGCGCAGGTGCTGCTCAAGCCGGCTCCTGAAGGTACCGGCGTCATCGCCGGCGGTCCCGTGCGCAAAGTGATGCAGGTCGCGGGCATTCATAACGTGCTGACTAAGTCGCTTGGCACTTCCAACCCGCACAACGTCATCAAGGCCACGTTCGCGGCGCTGCTTGGACTGAAGGATGCCGCACAGGTTGCGGAAACGCGCACCAAGACAGTTGAAGAAATTACCGGCCGCGAAAAGAAATCCGAACAGGCCGGAGGGGAAGCGCGATGACGGCACAGAAAAAAGCTGCCGCCAAGAGCCAGGGAAAGGGCGGCACGGTCAAAGTAAAGTGGGTAGTCAGTTTTATCGGTTGCACGGACGACATGCGACAGACGATTCGCGGGCTCGGTCTGCGCCGACTGCATCAGGTTGTCGAGCGCCAGGACACGCCGGAAACGCGCGGCATGCTCCACAAAGTGCGCCATCTTGTGGAAGTGGTGGAATAGGTTCATGGCAAAGAAAAAAGAAGAAAAGAAATCCATTGGACTGGAAACGCTGCGCCCGCCGCGCGGCTCGCGTCATCGCAAAGTTCGCGTCGGCCGCGGTATCGGCTCCAAGCTCGGCAAGACTTCCGGGTCCGGCAACAAGGGACAAAAGTCGCGTCGTGGTTATTCTCGCCGCCGCGGTTTTGAAGGCGGCCAGATGCCTCTGCACCGCCGCATTCCCAAGCGCAGTTTCAACAATCCGTTTGCTTCGAGTTTCGCGGTAATCAATCTGGAAGAACTCAACGTTTTTCCGGCTGGTGAAACGGTAACGCCGGATTTGCTTCGAGCGCATGGCTTCGTCCGCACGCAGCAGCAGGTAAAAGTTCTGGGCGATGGCGAGCTGAAGACCAAGCTGGTTGTCCACGCACACGCTTTTAGCGCCTCGGCCAAGGACAAGATCACCAAGGCCGGCGGTTCGTTCGAGGTTTTGTCGTAGTTTTTGGGACTGGTTAGGCTAACGCATGAATCGCTTCTTACAAGCTCTCGCGAATCTCTTCCGCATCGAAGACTTGCGCAAGCGCGTCTTTTTTACGCTCGGATTGTTGGCCGTGTACCGCATCGGTGCGCACATCCCCACCCCCGGTATCAACAACGACTTGGTGAATCAGCTCTTCTCCCAGGCGCAAGGGACCGCTCTCGGCATCTTTGACCTGTTTAGCGGTGGCACGTTCCGCCGGATGACCATTTTTGCGTTGGGCATCATGCCTTACATCACCTCGTCGATCATCCTCCAGCTGATGACCGTGGTGTTCCCTTACCTCGAGCGCTTGCAAAAAGAGGGCGAACTGGGCCGCCGTAAGATTACGCAGTACACGCGCTATCTGACCATTGTCCTGAGCGTTATTCAATCGTTGTCTATCGCGGCAACGCTGCAAGCGCCGAGTGCGGCGTTAAACGGCCAATCGCTGGTCTACCACCCTGGCTGGGCTTTCACGCTAATGACCGTTCTGACTCTTACCACCGGCTCGGCGTTCATCATGTGGCTGGGTGAACAGATCAGCGAGCGTGGAATCGGTAACGGCATGTCGCTGATTATTTTCGTAGGCATCGTGGTTGGCCTGCCGCGCGCGGTCTTGGACCTTTACGAGAAGTCCAAAACGGGTGCGTGGGGCGTGTTCACGCCGTTGGCGATTATCCTGCTTTTGCTGCTCATGGCTGCCGTTGTTGCCTTCATTGTCCTGGTGGAACAGGGCCAACGGCGCATTCCGGTACAGTATGCGAAGCGCGTTGTCGGTCGGCGCGTGATGGGTGGCCAGTCGACCTATCTGCCGCTCCGTGTAAACTCCGGTGGCGTAATTCCTCCAATTTTTGCGAGCTCCTTGTTGGCCTTCCCCGCGACGATTGCGCTTGTCTTTGGCAGCCGCTGGGCTTTCGTGAAGGACTTCGCCGATAAGGTAAAATGGGGAGAACCGCTTTATACCGTTCTCTATGTCACGCTGATTTTGTTGTTTGCGTTTTTCTATGTGGGCATCGTTTTCAATCCCACAGAACTCGCCGACAACATGCGCAAGAACGGCGGCTTCATCCCGGGCATTCGGCCTGGGCGTAACACCAGCGAGTATGTCAGCCGAATTTTGAAACGCCTGACTTTGATTGGCGCTATCTATCTCGCTCTGGTTTGCCTCTTGCCGGAGTGGATGATCGCCGGCTTTCATCTGAACCACTTGCCGACTTGGCTGGGCGGCAACTGGTTTGACCGTCACTTCCCGCAGTGGATTTTGAACGGTCTCGGCGTCAACTTTTATTTTGGCGGTACATCGCTGCTGATCGTCGTCGGCGTGGCGATGGATACCGTTCAACAGTTGGAAGCGCAGTTGGTCATGCGCAATTATGAGGGATTTGCACGGAAGGGCCGGATCCGCGGCCGGCGCTAGAGTCCGGTAGTCAGAGGGAGACGACGGAGTGACCTCGGACATTCGGCCGCACGAGAAGCTGGACCGTGCAGTGATTTTTCTCGGCCCTCCGGGGGCGGGAAAAGGGACCCAGGCGAAAGAGTTGGCGCGTCGTTTTTCCGCGCCGCACCTTTCCACCGGCGACATGCTCCGCGAGCACGTGGCGCAGGGCACATCGCTCGGGCAGCGCGCGCAGCCGATTATGGCGCGCGGCGAACTGGTTCCCGATTCGATTGTGCTGCGCATGGTTGCGGAGCGCATCGAACGACCGGACTGTGCGCACGGGTTTGTGTTCGACGGTTTTCCACGTACCGTGGCCCAGGCGCAGTGGCTTGGCGAGTTGCTCAGGCAGCATGGCTACAAACAGCCGCTGGTTGTGCACATGGTGATTGACCCGGGCTTGCTGTTGCGGCGAATTACTGGCCGGCGGATGTGCAAAGTAGGTGGAGAGATTTACA
>DASSYL010000056.1:0-8115 GCA_035703315.1 Candidatus Acidiferrum sp.
GTAGATGGCTAGACCACCGAGCAGCGGTATCGGTTGCATATGAACTTTGCGAGGTCCGGGGCGGTCAACCATGCCCACCCGCAACGCAAATGCGCGAACCGGTACGGTAAGAGTCAGAGATGCCAATAGTGCGATTAAAAACGCAAGCAGGCCGGCGGCCATGCACCCTCAGTTTTCAGAGTTACGGAACCGATGTGGCGGGAGCATCGGTGGACACACGCGACTCAGTACCGGATTGGGGATCCGGCTCCCAAGTAAAACGCCAGGAACGTTGACCAAGTGATGGTCAACTGGCTGCCCCACGCAGCCTGTAGACCATAGCGCGGAAAGGGGCGATTGGCCAGTTAAAATACAAACAAATTCGCAAATACCGATAACTATGTATGTTCTCGGAGAAGCAGAAAACAGGCTGCGACGCAGAACAAGTTTTGCTTGTTGTTCGCTATTCGGGTTTCCGAGCGGCGACGATGTGCAACAGCTTTTGTAATTCCTTCGCCCGGTCGTAGGCTGGCGCCGCCGCTCGCGCGGCTGCCGCCATTTGCGTGAGCCTCAGCGGATCGCTGGCCAACGCCCGTATAACCTTTGCGGCGTCGTCAGGATCGTCGGGATCGGCGCCCACGCTGAATCCTAGTTTTTCGCCGAGCCTAACCGCGTCGGTCTCGCGCGGTGCCACGGCGATAATAGGCTTGCCGGCAGTCAGAATGCCGTACATCTTGCTGGGAACCACGACGCCCTCGAGCCCGCGTTTCACGGTGATTAAATGAGCGTCCGCGGCGGCCAGCACCGATGGGATTTTGTTCGCGGGGAAAAATGGAAGGAAACGAATATTGGGCGCACCCGCCGCCAACGCTGCAATTTCCGCTCGCTGTGCCCCGTCGCCGACAAACACTAGTCCGATGCCGTCGTTTCGAAGTTGCCTGGTAGCCGCAACTACCGTGGGCCACGCGCCATAAAATCCGAGGTTACCCGCATGGAGTAGCACAAAACGAGAATCACCGCGGATGGCCTGCATGACCGCGGGCTCGAGTTGCGGCTGTGGCGCGCCGGCCGCAGGTATGTCCGCGCCATCGCGCACAATTTCGATTTGCTCGGCGCGAACCCCTTTCGCCAGGATGCGATTGCGCATGTCTTCGCCTAACACGATCACTTTGGTGGCGCGACGCAATGCCCAGCGATGCAGTTTTTCCCACATACGCGCGAGGAAACCGGGCTTCACAATCGAGCCGCCCACGGCCATGTCCGGATACATGTCGCGAATGTTGTAAAAATAGGGCTCGCGCTTGAGTGACGCCACGAAGGCGCCAATGATTCCTGCAAAGGGCGGATCGGTCATGGCCAGCACCGCGTCAGAAGGCGTCAAGAGGGCTCTCGGAATCACCAGTGCGGTGTAGGTCAGATAGTTCAGCACGCGCCGCTTCATCTGAAAGCGCGGGAAGTCCGTCGAACCTGTTCGAATGATCCGTCGATTGCCCGATTCTTCAGCCTGGTACCAATGCCACGCGCGCCGTTCGGTGGGGTCGTAGGAGGGGCGGCCGCATAGAATCGTGACCTGGTTCTCTTTGGCCAATAGGTTCACTACGGTTTCCGCCATCTTCGCTGTCGCTGAAGTGTCCGGCGGAAAGTAGAGATTCAGCAGCAGAATGCGCACGGCAAGATTGTACACGGGCGCTTGCGCCCGGACGTTCGTCATGAGGCGACATACGGCAATTTCGACAAGCACAAGGGCACGTTGTGGTGTTTCAATTAAAGTATGAGCTTGCGTTGGAGCATTATTCTGCCGCTCGCCGGCTTGCTCCTTTTTACCGTGGTCAGTTACCAGTCCTCGCGCGTGAACGATGAGTTGCAGCGTTCGCCCAATCGGTATTTCTGGTGGTCGTCGCTTCGGCTGGACACGGATCCGCTGAACCGTAATCCAAAACCGCCCGAGCGCTGCCAAGACGACCCGAAGCATTGCGCGAGTTGGGATCTGTCATCGCCGCGAGTTGCACCGGGTTGGCTGGACAAAGTGCTGGTAGTCTCCGCTTTTCCCGCGTTTCTGGCTGCTTTCGCATTGGTGCTGGCATTCGGCAGACAGGGCGCTAGTGAAGTGCTGATCTTCATGGTGGTCATGCCCACGTTTTTGTTCGGATGGTATTACTTTATCGGCCGGATGATCGAACGCTGGCTTTTTAAACGCAAACGCGCAAGGCAAGTTCCCCCAAAGATGACCTAAGAATCTGGCTGGGTGCTATGAGCGGGTGACCAGAAAATCGCCAAGGACCAGAACATCCATCTGTGTGCGTTCGAAGCAGCCGATGGCTTCCTCGGGCTTGCAGACAATCGGTTCGTTGTCATTGAACGAAGTATTGAGCACCACCGGCACGCCGGTTTGCCGTTCGAATTCGTGGATCAGCTTCCAATAGCGTGGATTCGCGGCCGGCGTGACCGTCTGCAGGCGCCCGGTCCCGTCCACGTGCGTTGGCGCGGGTATCTGGTGGCGCTTTTCAGGTCTTACCGCGTACGCCATGGTCATGAACGGCGAAGCATGCGCCTGTTCGAACCACTCGCCGGTTTTTTCCGCGAGAATGGACGGCGCGAACGGCCGAAAAATTTCGCGATGCTTGATGCGCCGATTCAAAATTTCTTTCATCTCCGGCCGCCGCGGATCGGCCACGATGCTGCGGTTGCCCAGGGCGCGTGGCCCCCACTCCGCCCGGCCCTGAAACCAGCCGAGAATTTTCCCGTCCGCAATAATCGCCGCCGTCTTTTGCAGCAACGCCTCTTCCGGCAATTCCTCAACGGCGAAGCCGTTTTCTCCGAGGCGCGACGCTTTCACAGCCGCGCGAATCTCCTCGCGCGAAAATTCCGGTCCCCAGTACGCATGATCCATCACAAATCTGCGCGGATTTCCCAGCACCTGGTGCCACACAAATTGTGCCGCGCCCACGGCAAGCCCCGCATCCCCCGCGGCGGGATGAACATAAACATTTTCAAAGCCAGTCGCTGCAGGAATTTTTCCGTTGGCCACGCAGTTAAATGCTACGCCGCCCGCCAAGCACACGGATTTCATGCCGGTTTCCCGATGCAGGCGCTCCAGCATACCCAGATAAACCTCCTCCAGCCGCGCCTGCAGTGAACACGCCAAATTCTTGTGTCGCTGTTCGATTGGCTCTTCCGGTGCGCGCACCGGCCCCAGTTTCTTGGGCATCTCTTCCGAATACATTTTCCCGAGCACGGGAGTTTTGTCCGCTTCCGCCCAACTCATCTCCGGCCCGGTGCGATGGTGCGTGAAGTACTCGAGGCCAAGATGAAAGCGCGTCCCGTTCGAATGCACGATCTCGCGAAACTCCGGCAAAAACTGCGGCTCGCCGTACGCTCCGAGGCCCATCACTTTGTATTCGTCGCCAAATTTCAGAAATCCTAGGTACTGTGTCACCGCGCTGTAGTACAACCCCAGAGAATGCGGAAACGCCACCGAGCCATGAAAACTCATCCGCCTTCCGAAACCTGCTCCCCACATCGAACTCGCAAAGTCGCCGAGCCCATCGGCCGAAAGCAGCGCCGCCTCTTCGAACGGCGAGCAATAGAACGCGCTGGCCAGATGAGCGACGTGATGTTCCACGCGATGGAACTTCGCTGGCAATTTCTCCGGTGCAAAATCGAACGCCGCGGCAAGCGCTTCGGGAATTCCGGTGAACTTCGCCAGCACCTTCGCGCGTTCTCTGGCAAACGACGGCATCCGCAGCGCGTAGAACAATTTCGTCCCCAGCCGCGCGTAAGGATTCCGCGGCACCGCCACGTGGTCCACTTCCGCCAGCGTAATTCCCGCTGTCTGCAAACAATAACGGATCGCCGCCGCGGGAAATCCCGCCGCATACTTCACGCGGTTGAAGCGTTCTTCTTCCACTGCCGCAACCAGCTTCCCGTCGCACAAGATCGCCGCCGAGGCATTGCCGTGATACGCGTTGATACCAAGTATGTTCATTTCCCTCGAGTGCGGCCAGACTTCCAGTGTAACCCAGTCGCCGAAGCGATCAGTCAGTTGGGAGCCGCGCCGATTCGGCGAGCCCATTCATTCAGCGTAAAAATCGCCCATGGCCGCGACCACGATGTCTTGCCCGCCAGAAACATTTGCCAAACGTCGCGCACGCCGTCCCGTTTCAATAACGGAGCCAGTTGCGGCGCAATGTGCGCAAAACTTTCTTCCACGCGCGCTTTCAGCGGCCCGCGCAGCCACTGTTCCCACGGCAGCGTGAAGGTCCGTTTTTTCTGCGCGGTAATTTCCGCTGGCACCAGCGAACCCAGTGCCTCCACCAGCAGTGCTTTCTGTATGCCATTCCGCCGCCGCGCCGCATCCGGCAACGCATTCACAAACTCCACCAGAGGCGTGTCCAGCAGCGGCACGCGCACCTCCAGCGAACGTGCCATGCTCACCGAATCCGTATCGCGCAGCAGGGTGCTGGCCATATACGAACGCATCTCCATCCAACTCACCCCGCCGACTGCCTCCATTTGCCACGCCTCATCCGCCCCGCGCTGCAGCCAGCCCAGCCAAGTCGGCTCCAGCGAATATCCGTCCGCTGCCACCGTGCTCGGCCGGAACCGCGGCTCCATCAGTTTTTCGATTTCGCCCGGCGGAAAGAGCGCGCGTGCAAAATAATACGCATGTGGCAGACGGGCCGGATTCCGCCACACCGACGCTGCCTTCCGGGCCGCGTCTTCTGAACGCCCCGCTCCGCTAGCCGCCCGCACCATTCCGGCACTCGCCGTGCGCAAAATTGCCGGGACGGCCCTTGCCGCCTTCGCGAGCCCCGCCAGCCGCGGCGTATCCGTGAACGTCGAATATCCCGCGAACAGCTCGTCCCCGCCCAATCCCGATAGCGCCACTTTCAATCCCACTTCGCGCGCCGCCCACGACACAAAATAAGTATTCACGGCGTCCATCGTCGGCTGGTCCTGCGCAGCAAGCGCTTCATCCAGCCGCGCCGGAATATCCTCGCCCTGCAACGCCAGTTCGCTGTGTTTTGTCCGGCACCGCTGCGCCACCATGCGCGTCAATTCCGATTCATCGAACACCGTTCCCGGGAACGTCAATGTAAAACTCTGAATTCCCGCGTGCTCGCGCGCCGCCAGTGCTGCAATCGCTCCCGAATCCAGCCCGCTCGACAAAAACAATCCCACCGGCACATCGGCAATCAAATGCGCGCGCACGCTGTCTTCGAGCATCGGCCGAAGGGCCGCGGCTGCCGCCGCAAACGTCTTTGGCGCCCGCGGATCCTTCGCCGCCGGGCTTCGCCGCGGATCCCACCACGGATGGGTGCGGGGCAGCCGCCGCCGGTCCGGAACGTACAACAGCACGCGATGCCCGGGCGGCACCGAAAACACGCCCTCGAACATGGTCACCGGCTCGCTGACGCTTCCGAACAACAGGTACGACGTCAGCGCGTCCTGCGAAATCTCGCGCGACGGAATCCCGCTTGCCTGCAGCGCACGCACTTCCGACGCGAACGCAAATCCTTCCGCCGTTTGCGTGTAATACAGCGGCTTGATGCCCAGCGGATCGCGCGCCAAAAACAACACCGGCCCGACATTGTATTGCTTGCGAAAATCCGCGATCGCAAAGGCAAACATCCCACGCAGTTCGCCGAGGCACTCCTCGCCCCACTCCTCCCACGCATGCACCAGAATTTCCGTGTCTGATTGTGTTGTGAACTGATGCCCGCAGCGCGCCAGCCGCTCGCGCAGTTCGCGGTAGTTGTACAACTCGCCGTTGAACACCACTCCCACGTCGAGCGTTTCGTTCCAGATAGGTTGCTGTCCGCCGGCCAGGTCAATGATGCTCAGCCGCCGCATCGCCAGCGCCAGCCCCGGCGCTCGCCGATCATTGATCAGAAATCCTTCGCCGTCGGGACCGCGATGACGCATGGCTGTGGCCATCGCGCGCACGCGCGATTCAGCGTCTTTCGAAGTGTTCAGGAATGCGACGCCGCAGATTCCGCACACGCCGCTATTTTATCTCAGGCGTCGTAAAAAAGGCCGATCCAGCGCGTGTTAGGTGCGACCGCAGATGAAACCGCGGAAGCTGCCATTTTCGGGCGTACCAGCTCAACAACTGCCGCAACGCGAACAAGACCAAGGTCACCAACGCCGATATCGTCAGCACAAAAAACGATTCCCGCTCCAGCAGCAGGCTCCAATCCAGCTTTTCCTCCCAGCCCGGAAAGATGCGATCCAGAATCGGCCGCAGCTGCAGCCCTTGTAACGGCAGCCGCGCCACCCGCACGTGCGCGAAATTTTCGTAGTTATATTCCACCGGGTAGCCCGGCATGCTTCCAATTGCTGCGGCAAACGTTCGCGGGTCTCTCAGTTCACTACGCGTAACCATCTCGCCTGCCGCGTTTCTCAAGATCACCCGGTATGTCGGATCCACCACGACCCATCGCCCGTTCAACATCACTTCCGCTACCACGTGTTTTGTATTGCGGTCCGGAGTCAGCAGCAACAGCCGCCGCGCCTGCAAATCCGAACTCCGTGCCAGATTCAGAAAGGCATTCGTCGCTGTTCCGCACACCGAAAGTAACTGCTCAAAGTTCAGTGTTGTTTCGGGATCCCGCATCGCCAGCCCGGTCGGACTCGAGTCCTCCGAACGCGGCGGCCCGGTGCGCATCCAGTAGAGGATGGCCTCAACTCTTTTCTCGGGCGTCGCTCCGGCCGGCACGATGGCATCGGAAAACCCGTCCAGATACCGCCGCACGGAATATTCCCAGCCGGCCGAATACACCAGCGCCATCATCGAGACCACCAGCAAAATGTTGATGGTCCGCCAGCTGATCCGGAAAAAGTTTTGCCCCGCGCTCAACACACTGCTCATCCTGGCATGTGGCCTACTTGGTCGGCCGACTTGGTCCAGCGATCTTCGCGTACAGCCGTTCCATCCCGCTCACCGGTTCGTCCCAGCCGAGACGCAGAGCCGCGCTTTTTCCGCCCTGCGCCAGGCGCTCGCGCAGCTCTCCGTCAAATAGTACCTCTTTGATGGCTTTCGCTACCTCGGAAGTTTCGTGCCTGACCACGAGCCCGGCCGTCCCCGCGAGCAACGGCGCGATCCCGCAGTTCTCCGTGACCACAACGGGCGTTCCGCAAGCCGCCGCTTCGGCTGCCGTATTGCCAAAGTTCTCGTTCTGCGAAGGCAGCACGAACACGTCGGCGTCCCGGTACGCTTCCCACTTCTGTTCGCCGAAGACGCTACCTGCAAAAGCCACCTGCGATTCAACGCCCAGCGCTCTTGCTTGGGATTGCAACCGCTCCAGCATGCCGGATTCGTCCGGCCCTGCGAATACCAGCCGCATGGTATTTCCCTGTGCTTCGGCGGCCAGCCGGGCGAACGCCTCCAACAGCAAGTCCGGGCTTTTCTTCACGGAAAGCCGTCCCAGAAACAGCACGACGCGGGCATCGGCCGGCAATCCGTGCTTTTCGCGGAACGCTCCCCGCTCCGGCAACTCCCTTGGCGCCATTACTCCGTTACGCCGCAGCACGATTTTCCCTCGTGCGATTCCACCGTCCGCACGCGACCCGCGCCCTTTCGCCAACTCTTCGACTTCTTGCTCCGACGTTGCGACGACTGCCGCCGCTTCTGCAATCAGTCTATCGCCCCAAACAGCGTGATACACCCGCTTCAGGGCAATATTTCGAACAATCGGCACGAACATGCCGATGGGCTCAACCACATACGGAATTCCCTGCTGGTGGCAGGCGCGAGCCACTGCCGGCCCCAGCAGGTCGTATAACCCGAAAATGTGCACCACGTCGAATTGTTCTAGTCGAGCCCGGCAATACCGTCCTACGGCCGGATTCCAGCTCAGCGCACGGTAGCGAAACCACGTCGGAAGATAGACGCTTTGTATTCCGTTTGCCTCCCGCGACCACCCGAAGGGCGATCGCCGCGAACCTAGGCCTTCTGCCTCGGCTTCCCGCCGCTGCTCAAAACCCCAATCCACGGTCAGCACCGTCACGCCGTGCCCGCGTTCGACCAACCCCTTCGCCAGCGCTTCCACTTTCACCGGCGGCCCGCCAAATTCATAAAATGGCGCGTAGGATTGCGTGACGCTTAGGATTCGCATAGCTCGCGCAAGATCTTCC
>DASSYL010000095.1:0-8057 GCA_035703315.1 Candidatus Acidiferrum sp.
TCAAGCTATGGAGACCGCCCTGCAGGAATCCATGGCTACTGAACACGGAATGGTTCTGCAGAACCTTGCGTTGATGACGGAAGCGCTTGGATTGGGCGGCTTCCCTAATTTTGCACGACACGAATACAGTTGGTTCAAAGCGGCTGGCTTCCGCATGCAGTCTATGCCGGCCAGCCGTTACGCAGGTGGCTCACGAGTTCTTTCTGCTTTGGCTAACGCGTTTGGACGAGATCCTCTATTGGAGTATCCCATTGGGCTGGAAAAAGATAACCGGGCACTTCTGAAACCATTTTGCCCGCCCTATTACAAATCCATGGAGGATGCGGTCCACGCTTTTGTGCAAACGAAGTTCGGGCCAGATGGAAGCTACCGCGGTCGAGTGCAACAGAGTGCATGGCTCGACGCGGCTTCTGGCGTCGCCGAGATACCCGCGCCGAGCGTGACGGCTCTGGGAGCGACAATTGGGTATTGTGACTACGTTTTTCGCCGCTACGGACGGTTCCCCGCCTACACTGCGCCGTTCCGGACGGTCATCGGGTTTCAAGTCTGTCGTGTAGATGTCGATTTCTATGCGCGCTTCTATGACCCAGGTGCCGTGTCGGACACGGTGCGGGCCTCTACGAGAGAAGTTCTCGGCAAGCCGTAAGGCAGTGTCTTGCTACCGCGCATAGCCTAGGCATAGCAGCACGCTCTTCAACCCACCTTCCCAACTTCGGAATTTCTCCGACGCGTGACCCGAGACGGAAGGACTCCCACATCCCAGGATCATCCGCGAAGCACCAGAAAAAAGGAAATACCAGAATGTTCCGGCGGAATCCCTTCATTGTTTCTTTCTCTGGTTCTTCACAATGTGTTGGCTTTGTCGCAGCACTAGTACCTTAGTTGATTGACGATTCGCAGCGCCTTGGTTAGCGTTGTCACGTCTCTTTTCGCGCTGTTTTGTTACTCCCTGCTGAAGGCGGAACTTTGGTGGCCCGGCCAATCATCACTCTGACGACCGACTATGGTACCAACGACCATCTGGTCGGAGCCCTAAAGGGCGTCATCCTGAAAATCAATCCCGACGCGAACATCGTGGATGTCACGCACAACGTGACTCCCTACGATTTGCTGGACGGCGCGCTGGCCATCGGCTCTGCCTATTCGTACTTTCCTCCTCGCACCATCCATGTCGTTGTTGTTGATCCCGGCGTCGGAACCGACCGCCGGCCGCTGCTGGTTTCGGGCGAAACTCAGTATTTCGTTGCGCCTGACAATGGTGTGCTCTCGCTCGTCTACGAACGCGAGGAGAGCCTCCTCGTTCGCCACGCCAATGTCGAACACTATTATCTGCAACCCGTCAGCAAAACCTTTCATGGCCGCGATATATTCGCCCCGATCGCTGCATGGTTATCCAAAGGTTCGCAGGCGGCCAGCATGGGCGACGAAATCACCGATCACAAAAGGTTCGCCATGCCCAAACCCAAGGCAGCCGATGGGGGCGCGAAAGGCGTTGTTCTCCGCGTCGACAGTTTCGGCAACGTCATCACAAATTTCCGTCCGGAAGACTTGCCTGCCTCGGCATTAGAGACCGGCGCCGTTCATTTTCAAATTGGCTCCCAAACCGTCGGCCGGCTCGTGGATACCTTCGCCAAAGGAAATCCTGGCGAAGTCTTCGCCTACATCGGTTCGAATGGATTCGTTGAGTTTGGCGTGAATCGTGGCAACGCCTCCAAGGCCCTGGCAGTTGGCCGCGGCGTCCCAGTGGTTCTTGCTGCCCGTTAGATTCTCTTCTCGAGCTGCTTTTACTTCGAGGATTCCAGCGCCGCCATCTGCGACCGCGTCCGAGGATCGAGCCAATCCCGCCAAGCATCCCCCAACAAATTGAAGGCTAACACCGCCGTCATCACCGCCAATGCCGGAAACACCACCATGTGCGGGGCATCGAACAAATGCCCTCTCGCATCGTTCAGCATCGCTCCCCAACTCGGTATCGGCGCTAACACTCCCAATCCCAGAAAACTCAGCGTGGACTCCGCCAGTATCGCACCTGCCATCCCGATCGTCGCCTGAATCAGCACCGGTTGCAGGATGTTCGGCAGCAGATGTCTAACCAGAATTCTTGCGTGTGAAGCTCCCAGCGAACGCGCCGCCAGCGCAAATTCCAGCTCCTTTACCTTCAGCACCTGGGCCCGCGCCAAGCGCGCATACCCTGCCCAACCCGTGATCACCAGCGCCAGAATTACCTTGCCGATTCCCGGTCCAAAGAAAGCTGCGAACGCAATCGCCAAAAGAATTCCCGGAAATGAAAGAAATGCATTTACCAGCAACAAATTGATGACGCGATCCCACCATCCGCCAAAATATCCGGCCAGCGACCCGATGATCAGTCCAGTGATTCCACAGCCAAACACTACGCAAACGGCCACGGTCAGCGAAATCCTCGCTCCATACACAACGCGCGAAAGTACATCCCGACCAAGTTCATCTGTTCCCATCCAGTGTGCGCCAGTCGGCGCCTCTAGCCGTGCCGCCAGGTTCTGAGCAGCCGGATTCGCTGGTGCTATCCATGACGCGAACATCGCCACAATAATCAACAACAACGCAGCTGCGAATCCGACCCGTGCCAGCACGCTCTGCCGCAAAAACGCTCCGACATTCGCAGCAGCGCTCACGACATCCTCACCCGTGGATCCACCAGCGAATACACCACATCCGTCAGTAAATTCACCAGCACATAGGATAGGGAAATCACCAGAATGCAGCCCTGCAGCAGTGGATAATCGCGCGCAGAAATTGCCTGTACGGTGAGTCTCCCCACTCCGGGCCACGAAAAAATCGTCTCCGTCACGATCGTTCCTGCCAGCAGCGTTCCAAACTGCAACCCTAAAATCGTAATGATCGGAATCAGGGCATTTCGTAATCCGTGCCGGAACAAAACTGCTGCCGTTCCAAGTCCCTTCGCTCGCGCCGTTCGAATGTAATCCGCTGACAGTTCCTCGAGCATCGCACCGCGTACCATCCGCGTCAGGATTGCTGCTAGCGCCGCTCCCAACGTCGCCGCCGGTAGCACGTAACTCCCCGCTCCGCTCCGCCCGGACACCGGTAAAATCCCGATCGCTATCGAAAAAAGCAAAATCAGCAGCGGCCCCAGCGCGAAATTCGGAATCGCCAGCCCAAACAAGGTGAAAACACCCACCAGCCGGTCGACTGGTTTCCCGCGGCGATGCGCCGCCAATACTCCCGCCGGAATTGCAATGGCCGCACACACAACCAGCGCCAAAAATGCCAACTGAAGCGTCGCCGGATATCGCTCGAAAATAATTCGCGCCACGGGCGCCTGAAACTTGAACGACTGCCCCAAATCCCCGCGAAACAATCCGCTCAAGTAATGCCCATACTGCACCCGCAGCGGCAGATCCAACTCTAATGCCTGACGCAATTGCGCCGCGGCGCCGGGCGCGGCACCCTCGCCGAGCATCTGCTCCACTGGATCGCCCGGCACAATATGGATCATCAGGAACACCAGCGTCAGCACCAACCATAACGCCGGCAATGTAAGCAGGAACCTCTTGATCAAATGTCGTGCCATCGCAACAAAATTATGGCTTGGAAACCGCCGGTGCCGTTGTCTTTCCTTGCGAAGTTTCCACGCTGCCGCGCCCGTCACCGCCCCGCGCGATTCTCTCCATTTTCACTCTCGCCACTCGCTTCCCATCCATCTCCGCGATCGTGAACCGCAAATCTCCGAATACAAAACTCTCGCCTCCTTTCGGAATAAACCCCAACTGATCCAGCACGAATCCCCCCACCGTCGCGTACGCTGGATCTTCCGGCAGCACAATCCCATATTGCGCATCCAGGTCGCGCACGTTCAGCGCCGCGTCAAAAATCACCGCGCCGTCCGCCAGCGTTAGCGGACGCTCCACCACATCAAACTCGTCGTGAATTTCCCCTACCATCTGCTCGAGCACATCCTCCAGGGTCACTAACCCCAATAAACTCCCGAACTCATCCACCACCACCGCCATTCCCGTGTGGTGTTTCTTGAATTCCTGCAACAACTCTCCCGCCGGCTTTGTTTCCGGCACGATCAGCACTTCTCTCAGCACACGGCGTAAATCAAACGCCTGCACCGGCGCGCCTTCCTGTGCCCGCCGCTCCCGATCCTGCAACACCCACAACATATCCTTTATATGTACAAATCCCAGAACGTGATCCACGGTACCTCGATACACAGGGATGCGCGATTTCTGTGTCGTGGCAAACACTCGCAGCACTTCGTCCAGCGTCGCCTCCACCGCCAGCAGGTGCATATCCGGCCGTGGAACCATGATTTCCCGCACTTGTACCTGCCCCATCTCGATCGCGCTCAAAATAAATTTTTCTTCGCCGGGCGCCAGCAAACCGCGCTCCCTTGCTTGCTGAATCTGTATCTGCAATTCCTCCGTCGAATGTGCCACACCGTGCCCAGATGGCGCCTTGATCCCCATCGCGCGGATAATCACTCCCGAGATTCCATCCAGCAAATCAATCGCCCACCGAAACGTATTCAAAAACCATCGGAACGGTCGCGCTATCAATAACGCCACTCGTTCCGCGCGCGCCAGACTCACCGTTTTCGGAACCAGTTCGCCAACCACCACGTGCAACGCCGTCAACAAGGCAAACGCGCACGTCAAGGCAAACGCATGAGCTACAATCGCAGACTTCGTCCCCGGATTCCCCGGCCACAACGACTGAAACACCGTCGCCAGGGTCGCTTCGCCCAAGGCTCCCAGCGCCAGGCTCGTCAGCGTTATTCCAAACTGCACCCCCGACACCACTCGGTTCAGGTCCCCTACCAGCGCCTCAACAATCTTTGCCCGCGCGTTTCCTCGCGCCACCAACTGCCGCACGCGCGACAATCGCACGGCCACCAGCGAGAATTCCGCCGCGGCGAAAAATCCGTTCAACAGCGCAAGAAACAGCACGCCGATCAGCCGTACTGCAAACATTCTTCCCACCCTCTCTTGCCGCCGGGTTCAGGGTTCGGGGTTTGTCTTACAAGCCCTGAGCGAGATTGTATCAGCACGCCGCGCTTTCAAAATTCGCGGTTGCGTCTTGCAACCCAAGCCGAAATCGCCGGGTTGCGCCCCCCAAACGCCTCCTCTACACTGACATTTCACACTTTTTTCGAGGATTCTGTTTGCGAATCGCGCTCCGTATCGTTGGCTGGCTTCTAACTCTTCTCATCCTCACCTGCGGCGGCATTGCATGGTGGCTCTTTTTCCGGCCCCTTCCGCAACTTGACGGCACCGTTTCCCTTCCCGGCCTGCAAAATCAAGTCACCGTCGACCGCGACGTCTGGGGCGTCCCGCACGTCCGTGCTTCCTCCCTCGTTGACATGGCCGAAGCACAAGGCTATGTCATGGCCCAGGACCGCCTCTGGCAAATGGACCTTCTCCGCCGCGTCGCCCGCGGTCAACTTTCCGAAATCCTCGGCTCCGCCACCGTCCCCATCGACAAACATTTTCGCCGTCTTCGTTTCGGTCCTGCCGCCGAACGCGACGTCACTCTGCTCGACGAAGAATCTCGCACCGTCATGGAAGCCTACTCGCGCGGCGTCAACAAGTTCATCGAACAGCACCGGAACAATCTTCCCGTAGAATTCAAGCTCCTCAAATACCAGCCGCAGCCCTGGCAGCCCTCCGACTCGCTGGTCATCGGCGCCTATATGTACGAAACGCTCACCGAAACCTGGGAAGAAAAGCTCAATCGTGCTCAAGTCACCACTCGCGTCGGCCCGGAAAAAGCCAAGGACCTTTTCTCCGTTGACGCCGCTCTCGATCACTTCGTCGTAGGCGATCCCGATCAGCCCGGCGACGGCTCACAGCGCTCCGGCGATCCCGACGAGGATGATGATGACGACGATATGCCGCCCAATGACGTTCTCAAGGCCGGCGAGCAAATGCCGAACGCGCGTCCCGGCTTTACTGATCTAACCACCGCGCTTGCACCATCCGTCGTCCTGTGGCTCGGCGAATCTCAGCGCGACATCCGCCACGCTCTCGGCAGCAACAACTGGGCCGTCTCCGGCGACCACACCGCCACCGGCAAGCCGCTTCTCGCCAACGACACCCACCTCGAACTTTCCGTACCGCCCATTTGGTACCAAATGCATCTGACATGCCCCGGCTGGAACGTCAAGGGCTTCACTCTTCCCGGCGCGCCGCTGGTCGTCATCGGCCACAACGATCGCATCGCTTGGGGATTCACCAACAATGGTGCTGACGTCCAGGATCTCTACATCGAAACGTTCAATCCCGCGCAGCCCGACGAATACAAAGCCAGCGGCAAATGGCTCAAAGCGCAAATCGTCGACGAAATAATCCACGTTAAGGCCGCTCCGGACGAACACTTCCCCATCACCATCACCCGCCACGGCCCCGTCGTAAAAAAAGACGGCAACACCGGCTACGCTCTTCGTTGGACCGCCACAGAACCCGGTGCGCTCGCCAACACCTACAACCGTCTCGGCAAAGCGCAAAACTGGAAAGAGTTTCGCGAAGTCCTGAAAGCCGTGTGGGGCCCTGCGCAAAATGTTGTCTACGCTGACGTCCGCGGCAACATCGGCTACATGATGGCCGCTCGCGTTCCCATTCGTAAAAAAGGCCGCGGCGAGCTTCCGGTCCCTGGCGACACCGATGCCTTCGAATGGAAGGGCTACATTCCCTTCGACGAGCTGCCGCAAGTCTTCAACCCCGTAGACGGCCTAATCGTCACCGCTAACGCCCGCGTTGTCGGGCCCGACTACAAGCCATATCTCACCGACCATTGGGAAGAGCCCTACCGCACGGCTCGTATCTGGGATCTGCTCCACGAGAAACACGATCTTCGCCCTGCCGACATGATGAAAGTCCAAGCCGACACCTACAGCTATCCCGACGTCTTTATCGCCGAACAGCTCGCGCCCGCCGCAAAGATTTCCACGCCGAAAGACCCGCGCGCGCAAAAACTCATCGCTCTCTCCAAAGACTGGAATGGCATCGCCGATTCCGACTCCATCGTCGTTCCTTTTCTCGAAGCTACTCGCCGCGCCGCCCTCAAACTCATCCTTCAACCGGTCCTCGGCGACGACACCAATCTTTACCAATGGCGCAGCACGGCCTTCCTGCAACGCGTTCTCATCGACCGTCCGCCTTCCTGGCTTCCATCCGCCTACAAGAATTACGACGAACTCCTCATCGCCGCCGCCGACGAATCCGTCCAGCGCCTCGAAAAGGACACCGGCTCACCAAAGGTCGAAGACTGGCCGTGGAAACGCTTCGATTCGCTCGAAATGCTTCATCCCCTTGGCCGCGAAGGCTGGCTCAAAAGACTTCTCAGCATAACCGGCAAGCCACAAAGCGGGACCGCGTTCAGCCCTCGCGCCGCCACGCGCCATCACGGCCCCGCTATGCGCTTCGTCGCCGACCTCGGTGATTGGGACAGCTCGCTCATGCTCATCCCCGGCGGCCAAAGCGGCCAGTTCGGCAGCAGCCATTACTCCGACCAATTCCGCTATTGGTACGAAGGCACTCCCATCCCCGCCCCCTTCTCCGACTCCGCCCAAGCTCCTACTCGCAAACACACGCTCACTCTCAAACCCTAGCTCCTCCTTCTTTGGTTTTGCGCTTGGAGTCTAGCTTCGACATGTGCTTGGCTGCCGGATGGCGTTTGGCCCCTGAGGAAATGATCCGTCTTGCGCAACGGAGCTTCGCTTGTTTCCGCTCTCTGCCCTGCCGTAAACTATTCCCTGCGAAAAACTCGTGAACACACCTGCACCCAAGAAATCCGATCTCCCAAAAAAGCTAGATTTCGAAAGCTGCCTATCCCGTCTCGAAGAAGTCGTCCGCAAACTCGAAAGTCCACAACTGTCGCTCGACGACGCCATGAAACTTTTTGAAGAAGGTGTCGCACTTTCCTCCGAATGCCAGAAGCAACTCGAAGAAGCCGAAGGCAAAGTTGAAATCCTTCTCAAAAAATCGGACGGCCGAGTCGTCGCCGAACCCTTCGAACCTGAAGGCGAGCCCGAAGCATCGTGAACACCTCCGCCG
>DASSYL010000096.1:0-2982 GCA_035703315.1 Candidatus Acidiferrum sp.
GACAAGCAAACCGAGTACGGCTCCATTTATCCCATGCAACTCGCTCTTCTGCGCGCCAAACTCACTCGGCTAGCAAACCGCCGCCCTGAAAGCTCTGCTCGGGCAGCACACGAACTAGCGAGCAACAAAACGGCTCGGGCAGAAGCGACTAAATGTGCAAGCAGGGGTCCTTTCTGCCGCTAGCGCTCAACGAATCTCTGGCCACACTCGGCTCTTCGGGCCAAGGGAAAGACCGCACGAATCCGCGCGCCTGCAAGTCCTGCGTGCATAAGGACTTGCGAGGCATACAAATTCCTAACGAATCCCTGAGCACTCCCAAATTGGCTTCTTCCTAGCATTTCCTGTGTCGGCCAATTGAGCACCTCAACCGGCCGGCGGAGGAGCACCCTATGTTATGCGGTCCCCAAGGCAGTGAGCAGCGCTCTCGACTCCAATGCGGCATCTGCGGGCGGCGCACCGAATTGTTTGAACTTCCCGGCCGCGCCGGAAGGCTTTGCCTTTCCTGCAGCGCTGACCAGGCCATCTGCGAGCAGTTGGCAATCGAGATTGATGCCGCCACGTTGTCCGGTCAGGAAACTCGAATTTTAGTCGCCGAATTCGCCGAGCTCAGCCAAAGTCTGCTCGAGCGCGCTCAGTCCGCCTAGAAGGATTTGTCAGCGAGAAAGCGAATCTGGCGGCCAGGACGGCTTCCAAGACGGGCAAACTACGAAGGACCGTCAAGGGCCATCAAGCGTAGTCTTCTTGCTTCACGAGACTCCTCGTCCAGCAGGCATGGCCGCCAGTTCACAAAAATCTTCGCCAAACGCTCCGCCGGCGCAAATACCGCACACCCCGTATTCCGGCGTACACCGCTCCCCGCTACATTCCCTTTCCGTGAAACTTACCGTCGCCCACGACAGCTCCAAAGACGAAGTCAAACGCGCCATCAACCGCTCGCTCGACGACATTTTTCGTGACACAGTGAATTTGCCCGTGAAGCTGGTCGAGCAGCAGCGATCCTGGGCCGCCGACACCCTCACCTTTTCTCTAATCGCAAAAATGGGCCCCATGGGCCTCATGAGCACTCCCATATTCGGCACCGTCCTCGTCACCGACCACGACCTCACCATCGACGTAAATCTCGGCCTCCTCGAACGCCTAATCCCCGCCGACAAAGCCCGCCAAGTCCTCTCCTCCCGCTTGAAAGGCCTGTTGAAATAAAGCTCGGCACCAGCGCCGAATCGTGGCTGACCGCTCGGGTTAACGGTAAGGCGACGCCTTTTTCCCACCCGCCGCCGGATCCCGCAACTTCACCAGCGTGTTGTAGTACGTATTAGACGGAATGAAGTTTCCCGTCGATCCTGCCATCTTCAGCACACCAAACGCCGCTTCGTTCGTCACGTTGTCCCGCACAATATTGCTGTTGCCTGCCACCAGCACTGCCGCCTGATCGCTGTTCGTAATGTGGTTGCGTTGCGCCGTGTTGTGGTCGCCGATCAGCTCCACGCCATCGAAAATCTGCGAATCATAAATCGCGTTATCAAACACGTTGGCGTTGTCCCCCACAATCGCTACGCCCGTCTGCGCCACGCCGATCGTGTTGTCATGCACTGTTACTCCATCCGACTGAAACACCAGAATGTTGTCCGCCGTCGCATCACACGAATCCACTGACACGCATGGCGACCAGATATGGTTTGCCACCGTGTTGTGCCGAATTGTCCCCAGCGCCCCGAAACCAATCTGAATCCCGTTCTGCGCCGCTCCCGTCGTCGGCCCCAGCCCGGTTACGAAGTTTCCTTCAATCGTCACCTGCGTCCCCGCCTCATTGGCCGTTATGCCATTCTTTTGATAGTCATGAATGCTGCTCTCGGCAATGTCCACTACCGACGTTTGCCCGCCTCCGCTCTGCACCAGAATTGCCGACCCGCTTGCGCACCCGTTCAAGCCGCTGCCGAGCTTCGCGTTCCGCACCGCCATGCGCGCCAGTTGCCCCGATGCATTCCGAAAAAACACGCCCACCAGGTCCGGCGAACACGCATTGAGGTCCGCGTCCGTTCCGTCCACCGTCACGTTTCGTATCGTCACGTCCGTCGTGTTCTCAACCAGCAAAATGGCCGCAATGGACTGCCCCGACGCCAGTCCCGTCGTGTTTGCCGCCGCGCCGCTCGGCCGCAAAATCGCTCCATTGTTTCCGTTCACCACCAGCGGCTTGCTGATCGTCACTTGTTCCGTATACACGCCGGGGCAAATCTGAATCGTATCTCCCGGCGAAGCCGCGTTCACCGCATCCTGAATTTTCGCGAACTGTACACCCTCGCAAGCCGAGTTTTGCCCGACAACGATGGTTGTGCCAACCACGTCTCGCGGCGCCATCAAAACAACCGCTGCTAACAAGCCCACTGCTACAACACTAGACAGACTCCTCGGGGACATACGGAACATGGGTTTCTCCTTACAAACGGGCAGCCAACGGAACACACCGCCTTGGACACCCGGAAATGGATTCAATTGAGGACACTCGAGGGCTGAGGGAACCACGACCGATATAGCACAACGCAACGCAGAAGGAACCAGTACCCGCACACAACGCGTCACATCGCTCCGATCCCGATAGAAACGGAAACGGTGCTCAGGATTCAAAGCTTAACGCTTGGTGTATTGACTAGGTCATTTCCAAATCGGGAGCTTCAACGCGAGTCCAGCCAGCGCGCCACCGAGCACCACCCAGGCGGAATTCACCCGATAGCGGAACACCGGCACCGCGGCCACTGCTCCAATCACCAGCGACAGCGGCGTCGTCACCACCTCCCTGGCGAACTGGAATCCAACAAACGCCATGAGCGCCACCGCCGCAGTGTTCACTCCATCCAGAAACGCTCCGGCGTTCGGCGAGTTGCGCATCTTCGGCAACACGTTCGCCGTCAGCGCCACATACGTGAATGCAGGCACGAACATTCCGAGCGTCGCCACTCCGGCTCCGCGCCATCCGGCCAGCACGTA
>DASSYL010000179.1:0-6688 GCA_035703315.1 Candidatus Acidiferrum sp.
CCGGCGCCTGCCTGGAATTCGCGGACGTTGATTTCCTGCGGCGGCGGTCCTGCAGAAGCGATCAGGTGCTGCGAACCGCTTGCAGTCGCGCCAGGTAATTTCGGCATCACTGCCGCCTTAGCGCCACCCGTAGCAGCCGCGGAAACCGACGTAGCCCCTGCCGCTTCAGCAACGGCCTGTGCGTGCGCGCCGGCGGCAAATGCGCCGGCCAGCATGGCCATCGCAACAAACGCCGCGAGCCGCAAGGGCCTCCGGAAAACGCATACAGACGCCATGAACTTGGCTCCTTAAAAGAGACCCATCCTGCCAGAATGTCAGGTGAATGGAAAGCAGGAGTGCGGCCAAACCTGCATATATTCTTGCGCTGGTTTAGTCTTTTGTTTGCCGTACGTTACGCCTCTAGTACCAGTGTAACCACCTGCGGCGCACGACGTTTTGGGTCCACAAAATCGGACAAACTTTGCCCGCCCTTGTACTCATTCGGAGACTTGTGCGCCACGACCAAATCGCAAAGAACGCACGAAAATGCCCGCCTGGAGTCGCCTTTTCGGGCACGCTTCACTTGAAATTGCTTTGGAATTGTTCGTGCTCCCGAATTAAGGTTTACTTGGGGTGTACCCACACCCGAGCATCATTCTCCATTGCGGGCCGCTCACCCGCCGGCCAGGTTGCGGAAAGGTCCCGTGATTTTCGAGCGCAAGGGCTCAGCCAACACTCTCTTCGAGGCCAAA
This sequence comes from Candidatus Acidiferrum sp., assembly GCA_035703315.1. Taxonomy (GTDB): domain Bacteria; phylum Acidobacteriota; class Terriglobia; order Acidiferrales; family UBA7541; genus Acidiferrum. Next base: position 732 of record DASSYL010000179.1, read on the forward strand.
AGTCTCCTGGAACCCGCTGTCCGCTCGATCGCAGAAACCAAGCATCCTGCGCTCGTGCGCTCCGCTATCGCGCGTGATCCCGAATTTTTGGTTCAGCGAAAATTTTTTCGTACGTCATGGTTCTCTCGTCTCGGCACGATTCTGTCGCGCTATCCTTCGCATCTCACTTTCATCGCCGGAAAATATTTTCAAGACATTCCGTTGCTCCCGCGCCGGTTTGCCGGCAAGCAATTCAGCATTTCGCTCGCCCTGCACGTCTGCGCGTTTCTGCTGCTGCCCTTTGTCATGAGATTTTTGCCGTTTCAAGTCACGCAGGCAGCCAACGTTTCAGACCGCGATCAGCAAGTGATCTACTACCACCTCACCATGCCCGACATCCGCCAGCCCGCGCGCATGCAGCCGCCGGGACCAGGAGCTGCTCCCGGCAGCGGCGCTCAACCAGAATTGCCGCCGATCAAGGGCGCCACTTCTTCGCAAATGCTTTTCGCGGTTTCTCATCCCAAGTTGCCGGACAACAACCACCAGACCATCGTTCAGCCGCTCAGCCCGCCCGATCTGCGCATCAAAGCTGACTTGAAGCTTCCCAACATGCTGCTGGCAAAGCCGCAGCCTCCCAAGGTGCCGCTCCATTTCAATCCGAAAGAAGTAAAACCTCTGCAGCAAGCGAATCGCGAAGTCGTAACGATTGCGCCGAATTTGACGCAGGCCAACGTGCAGCAGCCGCTGACCGATCAGCTTTTGGCCACCAATAATCAACCGAAATTAGCCGTCCCCATCGGTGCCGCGCCTGCTCCCAATATGCCTTCCAGCACGCGCGGAAGCGCCACCGAGGTAGGCGCTCCGGAAATTCAAGGCATCGGCACGCCCGGCGAAGGTCTCCTGATTTTGGGAACGAATCCCGGCACTTCTTCGGACATGGTCGCGTTGCCGCCAGGTAATCGTTACGGCGATTTTTCCATCGCTCCCGGCGGAAACGGCACCGGCTCGCCCGGTGGTCAGCCCAATGGTTCACCCGCCGGCGGAACGGGCGGAGGCGCGACTGGCGGCACTACGGACAGCACGGGCGTCGGCCCCGGCACATCCGGCGGCGGCGGAAATGGCAGCTCCGTAGGTGTCGTCAGCATACCCGGCAGCGGCGGCGAAAGCAGCCGCAGCTTGGGAAACTTGGAAGCCGAGCACATCGTTTTCGCCCTGCCGAAAATTACCGGACCTCGCAAGAGCACCATGCTGGTCGCCGCAGGCCCAATGGGCGGCGGCGGACTCGGCATCTATGGCGCACTCCATTGCGGAAAGATCTACACCGTTTTTTTGCCAGCGGCGGGGAAGAATTGGACGTTGCAATATTGTCAAACGCCGACAGCTGCGGTCGCGACCGCCCCCAGGAAAACCTACACCAGCGTCGTGCGCATGGAAGAAGCCATCGTTCCACCCGAGCCAGAAACACGTTTTGATTTCAAGCGCACACCCTTGCCTCCGGAAAAATTGCACAAATACGTCATCCTGCAGGGCCGCATCGGCGAAGACGGCAAGGTCACTGACCTGGTGGTCCATCAGGGTCTCTCCGCTGAGATGGACGCCGCGGCCAAGCAGGCTTTTAGCCAGTGGACCTTCAAACCCGCCGTCCGCGGCGGCAAGGCCATTGCCATCGATATCCTGGTAGGCGTGCCTTCGGATCCGCCTCCAAAGGCCGCCGCCCCGGTGCAGAATTCAAACTGACTCGCCCCAGAGCCGAGCCAGACTGACGGCGAAGTTGGGACAGACCGCCGTCCTACAACGGGTATGGGTGTCTCCCGCCCGTGGAAAAAGTTTTCACCTTTCTGGCCGGAAGCGTTCGCTCATCGTGTCGGGGAAACCCGTCATTTACCGTTAACTATAGCATTTCCTTATACTTGTTTTCTCTTAACCATGTGTCACCAATCGTGCAAACGGCAGGTTACATGCTCCTATTGGTGACAACGCAGTTGGGAAAGGGCAGCGGCAGTAGTGTCGCTCTGAGGCTAATCGTACACCGCCAAACCCAGGCTCTGGCGCGTCCCGGTACGTCCTCAATTTCAGCAATTTCCGTGTAGTTCGGGCCCTGGTTTTGCGCTAAGCAGGCACGGCTCGGGTTGGCACGGAGCCGAGGCAAAGTTCGTGTTCGGAGACTTATTGCGTGGATAAAGAACTCCTCCAGATTTCCTTTCTCAGTCATGACTCCGGTTTAGGCGAAGCCATCGCGCGCGCCCTCGGTGACGGCTTCACCCTCCGCACCAACGGCAGCAGTCGCGTCGACCAGCTTCAGGAACTCCTCACTTGGTCCGATGTAGTTCTTCTCGACCTTCGCCATTCGAGCGATCAAACCGAAGAAATCGGCCTCCGCCTTCTTGACGACATCAACGCTCAACCGGCCCATCCCCCGGTGCTCGTTCTTTGCGACGCCGAGGACCGTAGCCTCCTCCTTCGCACCATCGAAAAGGGCGCCACCGACAGCGTCGCCAACCCGCCCAACATTTTGGAGCTGCGCCTGCTCTTCCGCCGCGCCTATCGCATCACTGCCGCCGAACGTGAACTTCGCCATCTCCGCGCTCTTGAAAATGGCGGCCGCCGCCTCCACGGCCTTCTCGGCAGCTCCACCGCCATGCAGGAACTTTTCGCCCTCGCCGAGCGCATTGCGCCCTGTGACGTCAACGTTTTAATCACCGGCGAAACCGGCACGGGTAAGGAACTCCTGGCCCGCGCCATTCACCACAAAGGCCTCCGCGGCACCGGCCCCATGGTCGCCTTTTCCTGCGCCAACCTTCCCGAAACTCTCGTCGAAGACGAACTCTTCGGCCACGAAAAAGGTGCCTTCACCGGAGCATTCATCAGCCGCCAGGGCCGCGTCGAGGCTGCCAACCATGGCACGCTTTTCCTCGACGAAATCGGCGACCTCGGCCTCGGCCTCCAGGCCAAATTTCTCCGCGTCCTCCAGGAACGCAGCTTCGAACGCCTCGGCAGCAACAAAACCATCAACGTCGATATCCGCGTCATCTCCGCCACCAATCGCAATCTCCTTGAAATGGTGAAGGAAGGGAAGTTTCGCGAAGATCTCTACTACCGCCTCAACGTCGTAGAACTCCACCTTCCTCCGCTGCGCGAACGCCGCGACGACATCTCTCTTCTCGCGCACCACTTTCTCCAGCGCTCCTCCGAAACTTTTCACAAAAAAGCGCGCCGCTTTGCCGCTCCCGTTCTCCAGGCTCTCGAAAATTACAACTGGCCCGGCAATGTCCGCGAGCTCGAAAACGTCGTCCAGCGCGCCGTGGTTCTTTCCGAAGGCACAACCATCGAAGTCGCTCAACTCCCCGTCGCCATGCGCGCCATCACTCTGGTGGAAGAAACCGCCACAGCGCCGGCCGCCGACGCCCGCGTCGAACGCGAAGCCGACACCCCCATCACGTCCTACGAAGACGAAATCCGCCGCTTCAAGCGCGGCCTCATCGTACGCACGCTTCGCCAATATGGCTGGCGCAAAGCCGAATCCGCCCGCGCCCTCGGCGTCGCTCGCGGCTACTTGCATCGTTTGATACATCAGCTTGAAATCCAGGAAGAAGAGGCCGATATTGCCGAGAAGGAGTCCGACAGCCCGCCTCTCGGCCCTGTAATGTAGCTCGTCGGCCACGCGTGTTCGGGATAATGCCGCCGTCCGCAAGCCGCTTGTAATGAACTCACTCGCGCCTTTCACCCCCTCGCACAACTCCGAACCCGCGCGCACTCTTCGCGCGCAACTTCTCTCGCACTTTCAACAAGGGCAAAATGCCGACGGCGGCTGGCCCTTTCACCAAGCCGGCGAATCCCGCGTCGAACCCACCTGCTGGGCTCTTCGCGCGGTCGCTGATTCGGACCAATCTGCGCAGGCCCACATCACGCGTGCCGTCGCTTTTCTGCACTCGCAGCAACTCCCGGACGGCTCCTGGCCCGCCACTCCTTGGAACACAGAGACGGCCATGCCCTCTGGGGGCTGGGTTACTTCGCTCGCCGCCAGCGTCCTAGCACCATTCCTCGCGCAAAATCTCGCCAACGAAAAGTCCGTCCAGTCCGCCCTGCAATGGCTCTGCGACGACTATCCCCGCGACTCCAGTCCTTGGCAAAAATTCCTGAAAAATTTCGCCTCCCGCAGGCACGAATCCCACAACAACGAATTCCGCGGCTGGGGCTGGACGCCTCGCACTGCCAGTTGGGTCGAGCCCACTGCTTTCGCCCTCATGGCATTCGACTCCGTCGCCCCCAATGGTTCCTCGGCTTCCGCGCATGCCCCAGGTTCGAGTTTCGAACCTCGGATTCCTCCGCAACTCGCCAAACAAATCTCCGACCGCCGCACTCTCGCCATCGGCCTCCTCTACGATCGCATGTGCGCCGGCGGCGGCTGGAACTGCGGCAATCCCCGCGTCTACGGCGTTGACGGCGACTCGCTCGTTCTACCCACATGCTGGGTTCTACTCGCCTTGCGCGACGCTACCGACCATCCCCACCGAGCCCTCAGCCTGGCATGGCTGCAAAAATCCTTCGCGACCATAGCCAGCCCCGGCTCCCTGGCGGTCGGCCAAATCACACTCGAAGCGTACGGAATTCCAATTCCCGCCGCGCCGCGCCACCTCACCGATTTCTCGGTCGCCGATCTTGCAGGGCAGGGAACTCACATAGCCGCTTGGATCTCGCTAGCCCTCAACCCCCATCGCAATTGGCCGCTTTCCTCCAGCACGCGCTTAACGGCACCGCCCGCCCACGGGTCGAAATGAATCTGCGCAACCGCCAACTCATCCCCTCCTTCAGTCGGCCGCCCTCCCGCGTCCTCATCCGCAAAGTTGCCCGCTACGAAGAAGACCTTCTCGCCATCCTCTACGAATCCCTTGTCGAATTTCATCTCCCCATCAAGGACAAAACCGTCCTGCTCAAAGCCAATCTCGTCGGCCACGACCCGCACGGTTTCATCAACACCCACCCCGCCGTGATCGCCGCTGCTCGCGAAAGTTTTCTCAAACTCGGCGCGGCCCGCGTCCTCATCGGTGACGGCCCCGCCCTCGATCGCGACACTCAAGCCATTCTCGAATCCGTTCGCCTCGCCGAATTCACCGGAAAACTCGGCGCTGATTTTTGCGACTTGAATATTGACGACCTCGAGCGCGTCGAGCTTGAAACCCGCGCCTCCCGGCTCAAGGAGCTTTATCTTCCCAAGACTGTCCTGGGCGCCGACTTTTTCGTCTCCATGCCCAAGCTAAAAACTCACCACTGGGCCGGCGTCACACTTTCCATGAAAAATCTTTTTGGCATCGTCCCCGGCAGCTGCTATGGCTGGCCCAAAAACATTCTTCACTGGGCCGGCATCGATCGCTCCATCCTCGATATCAACGCCGCCGCTCGACCCGATTTCGTCATCGTCGACGGCATCCTCGCTATGGAAGGGAATGGTCCTATTCAGGGAAATCCCAAGCACACCGGTTTACTCCTCTTTGGTGACGACCCCGTTGCCGCGGACTCCACCGCTTGCCGCCTCATGGGTCTCCGCCCCGAAAAAGTGGACTACCTCGCCCGGGCTGCCACCATGCTGGGTCACATGGAAGTCTCTAAGATTCAACAGCTTGGCGAACCTATCACCGCCGTCCGCTCCCCTTTCGCGGTCGTTCCCGAGTTTGAGTCCCTTCTCGAGTCTCAACCCGAATGATCGAGGTCCGTGTCCTCCTCAGTTTGGCAACCTACCTGCCCCTACCACCCGCGAGAACTGCCTCTGTTCGCACGAAGTGTCTCCAAATGAGCACGCCACCGCCGCCGCCCCGGATCGCTTTTCGCGCCTTTCCAGGCACCAGGGGAATCGGCGCGCGGAGCGTACGCCTTTGCCCGGATTCAACCCCGCTTGCACTTTGCAGCTCGTACTTTGCACGGTTTAACTTTTGTACCGTTGTACGTTTCACCTTTTGTTCCAGTACGCCTAAAGCTACAGT
>DASSYL010000248.1:0-3121 GCA_035703315.1 Candidatus Acidiferrum sp.
AGGAGACGACCTGCGCGGGCTGCTGGCGGGCTTGCCACGCGAGCAGAAGAAGAAGGCTCAGATGATTGCATCCACCGCGACTGGCAGGCCAGTGATCGGCGCATTCCTCGTGTTGGCTGCGATTCTAGGATGCACCTTGCCGTTAGCGACCGCAGGCGTAGCGCAGACTTCGCCAACCAGAAGCAGCACGGAGACACCCGCTGATACCGCGCGTCAGGCACAGATCCAAAAATTGCGCCGCGCCCTGGACGAGGAATCGCAACGCGCAATCTATCGCTGGCATGATGCTGAGCATCCAAATCCGCCCACCTGGTTTGACAAGCTAGTGACCTGGATCGGGCAGCGTATTGAGCATGCTTGGAACGCAGTTTGGAATTTTCTTCGCAAACTGTGGCCGCGCGGGCTGAATCTTTCGCTTGGAAAGGAAAAGCGGAACAGTTGGCAGCTGAAGGACCTTCGGTTATGGCTAATACTGCTCGCGATTTTGACTCTCGGAACAGCAACGGCCCTCTTTTGGCTGCGGAGGCGGCGCCAGGCAGCACAGCTTTCCATTCCACTGGCGGTAGCGCCGATTCCCGATCTTAGCGACAGCCCGGTAGCCAGTGAACGTTCCGAGGACGAATGGTTCGCACTGGCGGATCGGCTAGAACGCGAAGGTCAATTGCGACTGGCGTTGCGTTCGGCGTACTTGGGCTTGCTAGCTGGACTAGCGCAACGGGAATGGCTGACAATTCGCCGCGATCGCACGAATCGCGAATACCTCAATGAATTTACCCGCCGGTGGCAGCGGCGGCCGCAAGCAGGCCTGGAGCAACGGACCGAAATACCGGAGAGATTGCGCGGCAGCCTGCGGCAGTTTGATCGCGTGTGGTACGGGGCTCATGTGCTGACACCGGGTACGGTCGCCGCCTACAGCCGAGATCAGCGGGAGTTGCTCAACCATGTTTGACAGCAAGTCAGCAGGAAGCATTGTGCTCAATTGGCGAGGCCCCCTGCTGGCTGCAGGGATTTTCGCGACAGTGTTCGCGATTCTGCTGCTCATGGCCCATCAGAATCAGTCGAATACGAGCGATATGGGATCCAGCTTACGCGAGGATCCTTACGGCACCAGCCTGTTGTTCGATTCCTATGCACGCGCCGGGTACCAAGTGAAGCGCAGCCAGGATCAGGACTCGCTATCCGAACAGAACGCAGGGCAAACGACAGCGTTCTTTATGGGAGGTTACTCCTATGGTGATTGGGATAGCGAAAAAGGAAAACTCCGGATCGGAGGCAAGTTTCGCGGGCGAGTGGAAGATTTTCTGGCGCGCGGCGGGCGGGTCGTGCTGGTCCAGCCCGCTTCGGAACTAAAGTCAGAGTCGCAAGGCTGGGACGTCGAGAACAAGTGGAACGAAACTCCACATGAGTCAGTTCCAACCTGGATCTCTCCCGATCCAGACGAAGCGCCCGCGGGCTGTGAGGGGATGTATCTCGCCGCGGATGCCCCCTGGCTCAAGACCGATGCACACTGGACCGCGCTCTATGCGGGGCCCGATGCTGGCAAATCTGTGCATGTTTATATGGCGATGCGGCGAGTCGGAAATGGCGAACTAATCGCCGCGAGCCAAGTGTCGTTCCTTCTGAACGAGCCGATCAAGGCGCGTCCAAACCCGGTGCTACTTGATTTTCTCGCGGGCGGACGGCCGGTGATTTGGGTAGATGAGACGTTGCACGGACTGCAACAGGATGAGGGCGTGCTTTGGCTGGTGCAGCGATACCGGCTGCAGGCCGCACTGCTGCTTTTCTGGGCGACTTTGCTGGCGCTGCTTTGGAGCATGAGCGGCGATTTGGTGCGCCGCCCGAGGCATGAACAGAGTGCGCAGATCGTGCGTCTTGGGGAAGGCGCCGGGGTAGCCGCGAGACGCCTTCTTCAACGTAGCGTTCCGACCGAACAGGTAGTGACGGAATGCTGGGAGCAGTACCGCCGCCGGTCGCCGCAGGATGCGCAGGCCATTTCTGCAGATCCTCATGGCGGCCCACGGCTGCGCGCCGCGCTCGCGCAGCCTCCCCTAGCGGGGTACAAGGAACTACGCCAGTTGGTCGCCGAGCGCCGCCAGTCCGCAAAAGGTTCGGGTCCTGCCGACTGCGCCGCACCTGACGATTCCACGGCTGCAACGAAGAGAATTCCCGAGGAGGGACGAATCGCATGAACGAAGAACCGGTACCGAGTTCTGACGGGCGGGCACTGTCTGCGAGCGCGGAAACGCAATCGCCCGCAGCGTCCACGCTGATCACAAGCGGGGCGCGGCGCGTTCGAGAAGCTTTGGGCCGCGTGATGGTTGGGCAAAACGAAGCCCTCGATCTGGCGTTGGTGACGCTGCTGGCCGGCGGACACGCGCTGATCGAAGGTGTTCCAGGCGTGGGGAAAACACTGCTGGTCAAGGCCTTGGCCCGGGCGGTCGCCGGCCAATTTCAGCGCATTCAGTTCACGCCGGACTTGATGCCCGCAGATATCACCGGGACCAGCATCTTCGACCTGAGGACGCAGGAGTTCCGGCTGGTGCGCGGTCCAATCTTCACGAATTTCTTGCTGGCCGACGAAATCAATCGCGCACCAGCGAAAACGCAATCGGCGCTGCTGGAAGCCATGCAAGAGCGCCAGGTGACCATTGATCGCGAGACCTGCGAGCTGCCCCCGGTCTTCGTCGTCTTTGCGACACAAAATCCGATAGAGCACCAGGGCACGTATCCGCTCCCAGAGGCGCAGAAGGATCGCTTTCTGGTAAAAATCCGCATGGGCTACCCGGCTGTGGAGGACGAAAACGAGCTGGCGAGGCTGGTGGCTGGGGGCGAAGCGCCGGAGCGGCGACTCGCGGAGGATCTGCGCGTACCAGTTTTGCAGCCGGGCGAATTCCAACAGCTGCGCGCTGCCACGGCGCGAGTGCGCGTCAGTGACGCAATAAGCCGCTACATCGTCAGCGTGGCTCGGCAGACCCGGCAGCACGCGGCGGTCTGGGTGGGCGCCGGGCCGCGGGCGACGCTTGCACTACTGGCGGCATCGCGGGCGCTCGCAGCGCTCGAGGAGCGCGATTTCGTGCTGCCCGAAGACGTAAAGACGCTGGCCGCTCCCGTCTTGGAGCAC
>DASSYL010000323.1:0-3606 GCA_035703315.1 Candidatus Acidiferrum sp.
CTTTGTGCCACACTTGCCTCACCAAATTCGTTTTGCGTCCTCGGAGCAAATCTGATGAAAACCAATGCACGACGTAATGTTGGCGGTGGGCCTTCGCGCAGGGCTCTTTTCCAAATCGGAGGCGCCGCTTCGGCCGCTCTCGCTTCAGGAATCTTGAGCGAATCTTTCTTCGCGCTCTCCGCTCGTGCCGCTTCCCTTCCGCGCGGTCCGTTTCCGAAAGACGCCGTCATCATTGACGCCAACGAAAATCCGCTGGGCCCATGTTCCGTCGCGCGCGAAGCCATCGCCGAAATCACCGCCGATTCCGGCCGCTATCAGTATTGGTTGACCGAAGACCTGACAAAACAGTTCGCGCAACAGGAAGGCCTCAAACCCGAATACGTTCGCGCATTCCCCGGCTCCGGTGAGCCGCTTCACTTCGCCGTGCTGGCCTTCACTTCGCCGTCGCGCAGCTACGTCACCGCCGACCCCGGCTACGAAGCCGGTATGCACGCAGCAAGAATTTCCGGCGCTCGTGTAGCCAAAACTCCTCTAGCGCCCACCTTTGCGCATGACGTGAAAGCAATGCTCGCCGCCGCTCCCGATGCCGGCCTGTTTTACGTCTGCACGCCAAACAATCCCACCGGCACGCTCACGCCGCACTCCGACATCGAGTATCTCGCCGAGAACAAGCCCAAAGGCTCCGTCGTTCTCGTCGACGAGGCTTACATCCACTTCTCGGATGCCACGACCGTGCTCGACCTGGTAAAAGCCGGCAAAGACGTCATCGTCCTGCGCACCTTCTCTAAAATTTACGGCATGGCTGGACTGCGCTGCGGCCTCGCCATCGGGCGCACCGACTTGCTCGAAAAGCTTTCCGGCTTCAGCGGCTGGAACAGTCTGCCGGTCACCGCCGTCGCCGCTGCAATCACCAGTCTAAGCGATCCCGCGCTTGTCCCGGAACGCAAGAAAATCAACGCCTCGGTGCGCGCCGAAACCTTTGGCTGGCTCGACCGCAATGGATACACCTACACGCCTTCCGCGTCCAACTGCTTCATGCTGGACACCAAACGCCCCACCAAAGAAGTCATCGAAGCCATGGCCGCGCGCAATGTGTTCATCGGCCGCGCTTGGCCCGTGTGGCCGACTCACGTCCGCATTACGGTAGGAACCAAGGCAGAAATGGAAAAGTTCCAGGCCGCGTTTCGCGAAGTCATGCAAGCCAAGCCGGCCCGCGTCGTCTCTCCGCGCAGCCGCGATCTCTGGGCTAACCTTGACGGAGCCCGCGTGCCTCGCGCGATCACGGACAACACATAGCTGGCCGCGCGAAACCGCGCTTCGCCACCGCGTCACGTAAAGTGCGCCAGCACTCGGCGCATGCCCTCGGCAAACTCTTGCTCTTGAACAATGAGGCTCATCACCACGTGCCCAGGCCTTGCGAAATCATAAAAATGCCCAGGATGAACCAGCACGCCACGCGCTTTCAGCAGCGCGATCGCCAGGTCTTCATCTGTTTGCAGCACCGGAACGCGCAGCACCGCCGTCCACCCGCCCTCGCATTCCAGTCGGCTGCAAGCTGTTTGCCCGGCCAACTGGCGATCCAGCTCACCCAAGTTTCTGCCTGCGCGCTGAATGACTTGTTCTTGAAACGCGTCGCGCATTTCGAGCAGCGCAGGCGCCGCCAGTTGTACCGGCGTCCCCACCGACAAATACGCGTCCGCAATTATTTCCAACCGCGCCAGCGCTTCCCGCCTTTCGGCCTCTGGCCCGCTCACCGCGATCCATGCCAACTTCATCTGCGGCATCCCGCAAATCTTTGATAACCCGCTTAGCGTAAACGTCAGAGTTTCGCCGCGACTGGCGAAGCTCCGTGCGGCCGCTCCGTCCCGTAGCGAAAAATCCAGAAACACCTCATCGGCAATCAGCCCGACTCCCTTCTCGCGGCAAAATTCCCCCAACTTTTTTTGTTCCAGCGCGCTTACGTAGTGCCCGGTCGGATTGTTCGGATGCACCACGATGACCGCCCGCGTTCGCTCATTCGCGGCGGCATCGAGCTCCGCAAAATCAATCTGCCATCCGTGGTCGTAAACCAGCGGAAACCGTACGAGTTTCACATCGCACAAATCTGCCAAAAAGTCGAACAGCGGATATCCCGGCGCCGGGATCAGCACTTCGTCACCCGCATTGCACAGCAGCCGAAAGAGGAACGAATATCCTTCGCTGGTGCCCGACGTGAGGACCAGGTTTTCGCAGCGAATCTCTGCATCATGATCGGCACGGTAATACTCTGCAACCACTTCTCGAGCCGAAACCTGCCCGAGCGCCGTCGGCCGATACTCGGCGACGCCACTTCGTCCGAAAGCGCGCCGAATCGCTTCCTCGTCATACGCAAAACCGCACTCCGTCGGATTCGATCGCGTCAAGTCAAAGATTCGCCTTCCCGATGCGCGCAGCCCCAGGGTCGCTCGGCTCAACTCATTTTCCTGCCGCTTCCAGGATGTTCGCTTGGAAAACATGGCTGCCGAGCATTATAGCGAAACTTATATTGCCCCTATCTCCGGCAGTTTCAGATGGTTACAAGAGGAAACTTTATACCCGTACCGGTGTTTAAGGATTTGTAAGCTTCCCCAGGCAAACTCGCCGGGAAGCCACACCGGCCACGCCCAGCGTCGACCGGCACAGGTGCTCAAATGCGATATCTCAAATACGCTGCGTTGTTTGGGCTGTTGGCTTTTGCGGTGGCGGGAAGCGCGAACGCTCAAGTTCGCGTTGCAGTCGGCGTTGGGCCGGTTTACGGCCCGGCTCCTGTCTGCTCTTACGGCTACTACGATTCCTATCCCTACGCTTGCGCTCCCTACGGCTACTACGGCCCGGATTGGTTTGTGAACGGCCTCTTCATCGGCGCTGGCCCCTGGTTCCACGGTTACTACGGTCGCGGCTACTATAGTCGGCCCTGGGCTTTTTACGGTCGCGGCTATTATGGCCGCGGCTATTACGGGCGTGGCGGTTACTACGGCCGCCCGGGCTATGCCAACCGGGGTTTCGACAATAGAGGCTACGCCAACCTAGGCTTCTCCGGTCGCCCAGGCAATTACTATCGCGGCGGCTTCTCCGGTGGTGGCTTCCGGGGCGGCAACAGCTTCCACGGCGGCGGGTTCCGCAATGGCGGTGGCGGCTCTCATGGCGGAAGCGGATTCCACGGCGGTCGTCGCTAACCGTGGTCCGCACTCAACGTTCCGAGGCCGGCGAGTAGTCACAACCCGCCGGCCCTTTTTTTAGGTTCCTCTTTGACCTCGAAAAGGCCGGGCCTTTCTCGACTGCCCCTAAACCGAACAGCAAGCCAGGTAACGGTTCGACGTCTCGTGTCATCTTGGTCTTATCCATAACGGATAGTATCTGGAAAATAGCACGTACAGCGGTCGGCCGTGCAAATTCGGTTCGTATCAGCGCTAACAGGAAGAGCGGTGTGTGTCCGGACACTTTTCTCGCCCCGCGAATTGCGGAAACCGCGGCGCGGGTGCTATCGTAAATAAATCGCGCCGAGGTAGCTCAGTGGTAGAGCAGCCGATTCGTAATCGCGTTGATCGGCTCTATCTCCTTAGTTTTCAATCTCCCTCATTCTCCCTA
>DASSYL010000325.1:0-5110 GCA_035703315.1 Candidatus Acidiferrum sp.
CCCCCTCCTTCGTTCCCTCCCCCTATTCTTCTATACTCGCTCCGTATTTTGGGAGCATGCCAAAATGAAACTCGCCGAACTCGCTGATAAACTTTCCTGCCGCCTCGAAGGCGATCCTTTCGCCGAAATCTCCGGCGTCGCCGGCATGGACCACTCTTCTCCCGGCCACGTCAGTTTCCTCGCCAACCGTCGTTATTTCCCCCTGCTCCGCTCCACGCGCGCCACCGCTATCTTCGTCGAGGACGGCATTCGCATCGAGCGTGAACCCGGCCTGCCTCCGCTGGCCGCTCTCCGCACCGCTAATCCCTATCTCGCCTTTGCGCGCGCTCTGGAACTCTTCTATCAAGCGCCAGCATACGCTGCCGGCATTCATCCCACCGCCGTCATCGCAAAATCCGTAAAGATTGGCGCTGCGGCGCACATCGGCCCGTATTGCTTCGTGGACGAAGAGGTTTCACTCGGAAACCACGCGGTCCTGCACAGTTTTGTCACGCTCTACCGTGGCGCAAAAATTGGCGATCACTTTTTCGCGCACGCGCATGCTGTTGTTCGCGAGCACTGCCGCATTGGCGATCGCGTCATTCTACAGAACGGCGTCATCATCGGCGGTGACGGCCTCGGCTTCGCCAAACAAAGAGACGGCTCCTGGTACAAGATGGCGCAATCCGGCCCGGCAGTTTTGGAAGACGACGTGGAAGTCCAGGCCAACGCTTGTGTGGACCGGGCCACCGTTGGCGAAACCCGCATCGGCCGGGGGGCCAAGCTCGACGATCTGGTCTTGATCGGTCATGCGTCCCAAGTAGGAGCGAACGCCATGCTCTGCGGCCAGGTGGGGCTTGCTGGTTCCACGAAAATTGGAGAAGGCTGCATCCTCGCCGGCCAAGTTGGCACCGCCGGCCACCTCACTGTTGGCAACGGCGCCGTCATCACCGGGAAAAGTGGTGTTCCGAACGACGTCCCGTCCGCAGCTCTCTACTCCGGTTATCCCGCCGTGGAAAATCGCCAGTGGCTCAAAACGCAAGCCATGCTCAATCGCCTGCCCGATCTGCAACGCAGAGTCCGCGATTTGGAGGACCAAATAGAAAAGCTAAAATCGCGCTAGCAACAAGATCTGAGGCGAGAGGCTTCCGATTCCGAGCGAAGCGAGGAATCTGCGTTTTTTCGACTTCCAGCTGTCGACTTCGATTTGCTTTCTTCACTCGGCTCCCGCGAATCCGATCGGCCGCTGGTCTGGCGGCAAACCAGCAGCCATCGCATCGTGCGCTGCTTCATTGAGCTCTTCGCGCTGCTCGAACGTATACCGCGACGCATCGATCGGATCGAGAAATTCCACCAGAATTTTCCCGGGATGAATCACCAGCGAGCGTTTCTCCATGATGCGATGCGCTCCGGAGCACGCCACAGGCACGATCGGCACGCCGGCCTTGATGGCCATCACCACCGCGCCCTTCTTGAACTCCTGCAGCCGTCCATCCGGGCTCCGCGTGCCCTCGGGATAAATCAGAAACGATTGTCCTTCTCTCATTGCTTCGATGGCCTTTTCAAGACTGGCGATCGCCGATTCGCGTTTTGAGCGCTCCACCGGAATGAAACGCGCCAGCGTGAACGCCTGCCCGACGATTGGCCACTTGAAGAGCGATTTCTTCAGTAGGATCGCGATGCGGCGAGGAATCGCATTGACGACCGCGGGAGCATCGGCGGAGCTCGTATGGTTCGCCACGAACAAGCAGGTTCCCGGCGGAATACGTTCAGTGCCTTTCACGTTGACGCGCACGCCGACCGCCCGCACAAAAAACATGGTGCCGCGCGCGCCCGCCCAGTACAGCGCGTTGGGATTTTTCACCAGTACGGTGAAGATGAGCAGCGGGATGCCAACCATGATGATGTACAACGAAAGAAAAATGGCGACGAAAAGTGTGCGCAACATGAGATGGGCTTATGCAACTTTCTCGAAAGCGCGATCGCGCGTCAAGGCTTCTGCTCAGTTTACCGCTGTGCTAGCCGCTACCGGTGTGCCGTGCAGCAATCCCTCGCGGATGGCCTTGGCCTTATCTGTGCCGTGCGGATCTTCGTCGATGACGAAGACTTCCTCGGTGCGGCCGCCGAGAGCAAACGAGAACTCGGTTGATTGGTCATTGCGGCGGATTTGCAGACGGAGGGTGTCGCCGGGTTTGCGACTGCGCAGCCACCCATCCGTGCGACGCGGAACACTTTCGCCATTCCACATTTCGATTTCGTCGCCTGGGCGGAGTCCTGCGCGTTCGGCGGTCGAACCGGACGCAACGGAGCGGACCACCGCTTTGCCGGTGGCGTCGCGCTCGATGGTGAAGCCCAATTCGGCGCGAGTTACTTCCTGTTTCCGCAGAAGCAGGCCCGCTTTGCCGAGAATTTCCGGGTACGGGAATGGCTCGGCGGCGGCGACGTACTTGCTGAAGAAGTCCTCGAAAGAAGCGCCGGCGACAGATTCCGCGGTGAGGCGGACGTCGAGCGAGTCGCGATACGGTTTGGTTTTCTTCGCGAAGTCGTCGTTCATTTTGCGCAGAACGTCGTCGAGCGAGTGCTCGTCGTTGGTGCGATCGCGAATCAGGATGTCGAGCAGAACCCCTAAAACCTGGCCCTTGGTGTAGTAGGAAACGCTGAAGTCGGGGCCATTGTAGTAAGGGTATTTTTCGAGCCAGGCGTCGAGGCTCGATTGTTCGGCGCTTTGCCAGCGGTTCGCGGGCCGCGATTCCAGCTCGTTGATCTGCTGCGCGAGGTCGGAATAAAACTGTTCTTTAGACCAGAGGCCAGAGCGCACCAGAGTGTAGTTGCCGTAAGTGCTGGTCACACCCTCGGCGAACCAAAGCGCTCGCGTGTACTGTTCGCGCGTGTAATCGACGGGCTCGAGCGAAGCGGGGCGGATGCGTTTCACGTTCCAGAGGTGGAAGAATTCATGCGCAGCAACGCCAGATAGAGTTTGGCCGGAAGAGGCGTTGATCGCAGTGGAGTTGGCGTGCTCCATCCCGCCGCCCGCTCCCCCCGCAGCCTTGCCGATGTGAAAGATGAAGAGGTAACGATCAAAAGGGGCGCCACCCATCAACTGGAGTTGGTAGTTACAAATCTTGCGCAGCATGCCTTCGATGTCGGGCTGCTTCCAGTTGTCGCCATGAACCGCGACGAAAATTGGATTAGGACCTTCTGCGATTTGGAAGAACTTGAAGGTGCCTATCTCGATGGGACCGTCCGTGAAAGCATCGTAGCGGGCGGCAGAAATCATGTGAAAGATGTTGGTTCCGCTTTGAGTTCTCGTGTGGTCAAGCGGCGTAGCGATCTCCCAACCCTTCGGAAGTTCGTGAAAGAGCAAAGAGATGTTTTCCGACCGGCGATTCGGAACGTACAAGAAGACCATAGCGGGATTGATGAAAGCGTGCTCTTCGTTGAGTTGGGAAGCGAAGGGGCCCGGAGAGTCCCAAAAGATCGCATAGCTTACAGTGACTGTGCCATCGGCACGCGTGCGCCAGGTGAGCTTGTCCAGTTTTTCAACTTGGAGCGAATGGCCATTGGATTCGGCCGTGAGCTGCTGGATGCGGCTGCTGAAGTCGCGAACCTGGTAGAGGGCGTTCCAACCGGGCATCTGCAGTATCAGTTCCCCGTGAACCTCGGGAACGGTCATGGTGACCTGGAAAAGATGTTCGGACGGCTTGGCGAGCGAAATCTCGTACTCGATTGTGGCGCGACTTTGCGGGACAGCGAGCGCGATGAAGAAAACGAAGCCTAACGCCAGGCGAACGCTCAGCGAAAAACAGATCCCGAGTCCGCCACGGCGGACTCGGGATGATAAGTTTTGTCGTGACGAACGGAACGAAGGCGAGGTCACCGAGGGTTGGCTCCGGCGGGCACCGGCTGGGTGGTGGTTAGTTTGGCCAGGAGCTTTTCGCAGAGGCCGTCGAAGCTGCCGTTCGACATGATGAGCAGAAGATCGTTCGGTTTGGCGCTGGCGGCGAGAAAATCAGCCATGGCTTCGCCGCCGGAAATCACGGTGGCTTCTTTGCCGAGCGCGCGGACCGATGCGGCAACGGTTTCGGGATCGAGGCGGTTTTCGTCGCCAAGTTGCTGAGCGCGGAAAACTCCACCGAGCGCGACGCGATCGGCGAGGGCCAGAGCCTGTGGGAGCGAATCCTGGAAAACTTTGCGGCGCATGGAGTTGGAACGAGGTTCAAGGATAGCCCAGAGGCGGCGGTTGGGCCAGCGGCCGCGAGCGGCTAGGATGGTGGCGCGTACTGCTGTGGGATGGTGCGCGAAATCGTCGACCACAAGAATGCCGTGGTGTTCGCCTTTGACATCGAGGCGGCGTCGAACGGATTGAAACGACGCGAGCGATTTTTGCAGCGAGTCGACGGATATGCCCCTTCCCTGCGCGACGATGATGGCGGCGAGCGCGTTCAAGACATTGTGGCGGCCGGAGGCGGCGAGGGAGAATTCGCCGAAAAGTTTGCCTTGGTGAGTCACGCGAAAGTTCATGCGGTCGCCGTCGAACGTGGGTTCGGACGCGATCCAGTCGTTTTCGGCGGCAAAGCCGTATGTCATGACCGGGCAAAACGCTTTGGCCGCAGCCTCGCGAAGAGCGGGCCCAGAGTCTTTCGTATCGCCCCAGATGACGACGCGGCCGTTACGCGGCACGAGATTCACGAGGCGTTTGAACGCGAGCTGATAGACATCGAAGTCAGCGTAGATGTCGGCGTGGTCGTATTCTAGCGCGGTAATGATGAGGTCGTCGGGATGGTAATGAAAAAATTTCGGCCCGCGATCCCAGAAAGCGGTTTCGTATTCGTCGCCTTCCAGAATCATTTCGGGGCCAGAGCCGAGGCCATAACTCTTACCGAAATTCTCTGCAATGCCCCCGACGAGGAAGGTGGGCTGCTTGCCCGCGGAATGGAAGATCCACGCCAGCATGGCGGTGGTGGTCGTTTTGCCGTGAGTACCGCTGACGACGATAGAGTGTTTGCCGGGGAGAAAAACTTCCTCGAGAATTTCCGGCATGGAGCGGTACGGAATTTTGCGCTCGAGCGTTTCTTCGAGCTCGGGATTGCCGCGGGCGATGATGTTGCCAACGATGACGAGATCGGGCGCG
>DASSYL010000155.1:0-3605 GCA_035703315.1 Candidatus Acidiferrum sp.
CGAGCATACGCAGGTAGGGATCGGACTTCTCGCCATATGCGACATAGCGCGTGCCTTTCTCCATGGAGTCCGGCTCGGTATGAAAGGTATCGCTGGCGGCGTGCACGCCGACGAATCCTTTGCCATCGTGAATAGAATCCAGAAACTTCTTCTTGCCAGCAACCGACATGGGCGGATTTTTGTCGGTACCCTCGGTCGTCAAATCACCAGTGGTGAAAAACAGCATGCCGGCAAACTTATGAAAGTCCGCGGAATCAAAAATCCTCCCGTCCTTTGAACACTCCAGCTCAAAACCATGCTTTTTGCCGAGTTCCGTCACGGTGTTTTCCAAGATGCTGGGCTTGCCGTCGACGCGTTTGACCACCTGGTGCTCGAAGCCGGAAGATTTTGTGAAAACCAGCAACGACTTTTTTGACGCCGGAACCAGCGGCACAGGCAAACTGGCCGCGGCGCCCGCAAGCGCAGCCGTCTTCAGAAATGTGCGGCGGTTTTCGTGAAGGTTCATCGTGTTCTCCTGGTCTCGAATTTCAAGAATGGTTTTCTGCGTGTGCGCAGATAGGGTAAGAAGAGAAAACCCGGTCAGGCGTCCAGCCCAATTCGCGCATCCCGATTTCCGACGAATAGTAAGCCCCTACCGCCCAGCCCTTCAAGTTCTCAAAATGGTCCCGGTTGTTTGATTCTTTGGCGGTAGCGGCTTGCAATAGCTCATTCAATTCGGTGTTAGTCAGCGCGGCGATGCTCTTCTGAAAGGTCTGCCGAGCGGACGTTTCCAATGCCGACAGGGAATTCACAAAAGCTTGCTGAGATTTGGCGGAGTCGACGCTCAGCAAAAGGTCAATGAATTCCGCGCTCTGCGCTCTAATTGCGCCCGGGACTATGGCATCGGCAATTTTATTGATCGAAGCCAATTGAGATGCCGTAAGAAAAGCGGGCTTGTAGTTTCCCGCCGCCAGAATTTCATCGGACGAATCAAGCAGCGGCCCGTTGCGGAAATGCTCGTGTATGGGATGCAGCGGCGAAAGGCCGGGTAGGAAAAGGCCAGCCGCAATCCCGGTTAAGAGATTCTTTGCAAGCTCACGGCGCGACATCGTGCCGTATGGCGAGTCCTCGCGGTTCATGGGAAGTCCGTTGTTCACCGTTGCTAAGAATACTCTCCGTTTCCCGCGGCAGATGTTACCATTCCGCGGGGACAGAAAGGAATCTGACGCGTGCAAAACAAGATCAAGCCGGACTACGACGTCATCGTGATCGGTTCGGGCGCGTCCGGCGGGTGGGCCTCCAAGCGGCTGGCCGAGGCCGGCTTGAGGGTTGCTCTGCTAGAGGCAGGCAAGCCGCAGTCTGATACGAATTTCACCGAGCACAAACCCGAGTTTGAACTGAAGTACCGCGATCGCGCGCAGGAAATTCTGCGCAAGACGCGGCCGATTCAATCGCGGTTTGCCTGCAGCGAATACAACGCCGAGTGGTTCGTGAACGACCTCGAAGAGCCGTACACCACCCCGACCAACCAGCCCTTTCTGTGGATGGGCCGCTTGCGCGTCACCGGCGGCCGCACCAATGTGTGGGGCCGCGTGAGCCTGCGCTTCAGCGACCTCGATTTCAAGGCCGCATCGCACGACGGCTACGGCGAGGACTGGCCGCTGAGCTACAAGGACCTCGAGCCGTATTACGACCTAGTGGAAAAATATGTCGGCATCACCGGAATGGCGGAAGACCTGGAACACTTGCCGGATGGCCAGTTTCAGCCGCCCATGCCGCTTACTTGCCAGGAAAGGATATTTCGCGAACGCGCAAGAGAAAAACTTGGGCGCACTGTAACGCTCGCGCGCTCCGCCAACCTGACGCGCCCCCTCAATGGGCGCGGGCCCTGCCACTACTGCGGCCCATGTGAGCGCGGCTGCATGACCCACTCGTATTTCAACGCGGCGTTCACAACCGTTCCGGATGCGTTGCGCACGGGCAACTGCACGCTCATTTCGAACGCAATGGTCCACAAAGTTCTGATGGATGAAAGTTCGAACCGCGTCAAAGGCGTTCTTTACGTCGATCGCAACACCAAACAAACGCGCGAGCTCTATGCGCGTGTCGTCGTTCTTTGTGCGCAAACGCAGGAAAGCACACGCATCCTTCTGAACTCCAGCACGCTCGATTATCCGAACGGCCTTGCCAACTCCAGCGGAGTGCTAGGTCATTACCTGACCGCGCACGTCCGCAGCGGCGGCGGCGCCGGCGAATTTCCGTCGTTTGGTGAACGCCCCACGCTCGGCGGACCTATCAAGCCCGTCGGCATTTACGTGCCGCGATTCCGGAATTTGAAAAATCAGCCGCCTGCGAAGACCTTTCTGCGCGGCTACGGCTATGAAGGTGAATCCTCGCTTGATTTCAACTGGCACGCTCCCGGATTTGGCGAGGCCTTCAAAAAATCTCTGCTCGAACCGCATCCGTCGCTTAACATCACCGGGTTTGGTGAAGTTCTGCCCCGTTGGGAAAATCATGTCGAAACTGATCCCGGCGTAAAGGACATCTACGGGATCCCCGTTCTCAAAATTCACATGGCCGACGGTGAAAACGAAAACGCGATGATTAGGGATATGGGCGATTCCGCCGGCGAAATGCTGGAAGCGGCTGGCGCGAAAAACATCCATACGTACGCGCACCCCTCGGCACCACGCTGGGCTTTGCATGAAGCAGGCACGGCTCGCATGGGTGCTGATCCCCAAAAATCGGTCCTCAATCAATTTCAGCAAACACACGACGTGAAAAATCTTTTCGTGATGGATGCCTCTGGCTTTACATCAAATCCCTGCCAGAACCCGACCCTAACCATCATGACTCTGTGTGTTCGTTCGTGTGACTTTCTGATGGGAGAATTGAAGCGAGGGGAGATCTGAAGCCCTCGGTGCGCGGCCCGTTCGGCTTCGCAAAACTGGTTCCGGGACCTGGACTCGAACCAGGATACTCAGCTTCAAAGGCTGATGTCCTACCGATTAGACGATCCCGGAATAGCATTTTGCTAACAAAAGTTTATCAGACACATTTCGATTCGCCCAAGCCCGCTAGCCTGGTGAATTGTCAGAAAGATGCCGACGGGCGCTGCCTGCGCGCCGGTGCGGATTCTGTTAAAATGAACTTCTTGCAGTCGCACCGGAGAGGTGGCCGAGCGGTTTAAGGCGCACGCTTGGAAAGCGTGTGTAGGCTAACCCCTACCGTGGGTTCGAATCCCACCCTCTCCGCCATGCATATTTTTCCCGCATAAAATAGGTAGTTCTTGATCTGGGGATAAGAAGGGGATAAGATTTCGCGAGCATTTGGGAGCGCCCCCTGAATGAGAGCTATATATACCCGAGAGAAGATCGACGGAGTTTGGCAACCCTACCGCAACATCACAAAGCAAGGCACTCGTAATTCTCACGAGTCAGGCCCGTTCTTTATCAACATCCTGGTTCCCGACGGTAACGGCGGAAAGAAGGCGAAATGGCTTCGTCTCGAAGGCGCTACTGATATCGCCACCGCCAAGAAGATGGCCGACCGTTACGACGCTACGCAGGATGCAACCGCCAGCGGCTTGGCCTTGGTTGAATCCAAAGACGGCACCACAACCGTCG
>DASSYL010000457.1:0-4270 GCA_035703315.1 Candidatus Acidiferrum sp.
CAGGACTTGTCTGGCGCGTTCTGCCTTTGCAGCGCGCGCATTCTCTTCGAGCTTGGTGAAAATATCCATTTCTACCTTTGCCTCAGTAAGGCGGCCCAGCGAACGAAGCGCCTGGCCAAGCAGGAAGTGTATGCTCGGTTCCTCCGGACTGATTTTTTCTGCGGCTCTTAAATCCGTCACTGCCTCTTCGTTTCGATCCATACGAAGAAGGGCGCGGCCACGATCCGCTCTGGCTTGCGCCAGCGAGGGGCAGAGCGCCAACGCCTTATCGATATTCGAAAGCGCAGTGGCGGGGTCGACCCGTTGTTCCAGCATGGTGTTGCCGATTTTCCATTGCGCGGTGCAGTTTGAAGGATCATTCGCAATTTCAGCCTGAAATTCCCGCGCGGCGTTGTCCCAACTCGCCAGCGACCAATACGCATTCCCCAGCAAATAGTGAATGCCCGGCTGCTTGGGGGCCAGTGCAACGGCTTTCTTATACTGCACAAGTGCGCCGTCGTAGTTCTTCATGCTCTCCATGATTTCGCCGGAAATCTGGTAGACCCAGACCGAGTCGGGATCAAGCTCATTGAGCTTTGCCAGTGCTTGCTCGGAAAGCTTCATGTGAACCTTGCCCAGCAGATACCACAGCTCCTGATTCTTGGGCTGTCGATTCACAAGTTGTTGCAGGTGCGTCGCGGCGGAATTGAGCTCGCCCAGCTTGATTAAGTCGTTGGCCAGGAACAGTTCTGCATGGTCATCCTTGGGGTTGTTGCGCAGTGCAAGTTCCAGGCGAGGCTTGGCGGAGCCATAGTCACCCAGTTCGTAGAGCGAGATTCCAAGCAGCGCCGATGCCGAAGACATGCGCGGATCGATCTGGAGTCCTTTTTCCAGAACTACGGAAGCTTTTTTGAATTCGTGGATCCGCAGATAGAGCGCACCTAGATTGTTGTAAGCCGGTGCGAGGCGCGGAGCAATCTGCAAAAGCGATTCATACCTGGCGACCGCCGTCTGAAAATCGCCGCTCGCCTCCGCAGCCTTGGCCTCGGTGTACAGGCGTTGCACGGCGTCGTCGCTCGAGCTGGCCTGCGATTGCGCCCTGGAATTCGCCCCACAAAACAGCACTGACAGCACAAGCGCACCGAGCAAAGATCGCACCACACCACATGAGAATCGGTGCTTTTTTTGCGGCGGAATTGACCGGACCCCAGGCATCAGGAAAGAAATTTTACAACGAAGGCCCTCTGGCGACGAGCAAAATGCCCAAAATCTGGCTCATCGCGAAAGAAGCCTCTAAGAGCTTACCCCGGCGTATTGCTCCGTCCAATCGTGCGTGCTAACCTTCGCTGAAGCGTCAGGGGTGGTCATGCCAGTGGCAGGGAGCGAGCTTCGCACAAAAAGTTTTGGCGCGTTCGAGGTCGACCTTAAATCGGCCGAGCTTCGCAAACACGGCATTCGCATTAAACTCCAGGAACAACCCTTCCAGATTCTGGCTTTCCTGATGGAACACGCGGGCGATGTCGTCACGCGGGAAGAACTTCGCCAAAAACTTTGGTCTTCGCACACCTTTGTCGACTTCGATCGCAGCTTGAACAAAGCCATGACCAAGTTGCGCTCGGCCCTCGGAGATTCTGCAGAGAGCCCACGCTTCATCGAGACCGTCCCGCGGCACGGTTACCGGTTCTTGGTCGAAGTACACACTCCGCGGGATGAAGCTCATCTGCCCGTGCTTGCTTCGCAGTCTGGTGAACGCAAGCCCGATACCTCGGCCGTACCAACGCGAAAGTCGGAAGCACCCCTACGGCGTCTCGTGCGGGCGGTGAATCGCCGGCTCCCGCAGAATCGTCGCCGCATGTCCGCAATTTCTGCGGCCCTGCTGATCGCAGCTCTGTTGGCTCTCGCGTATCTGCGAGTGCCACAAGGCTTGGTTCGCGGAGCAACTCCGGCCGTGCCTCCCTCCCGTCCGTCCGTGGCCGTGCTGGGTTTTAAGAATTTGTCGAGCGATGCGCAGGAGGCGTGGCTCTCCACTGCTTTTTCGAATTGGCTGATGACGGAACTTACCGCAGGCGAACAGTTGCGCGCCATCCCCGCCGAAACCGTCTCTCGCATGAAGATGGAACTTCCACTTCCCGACGTCGACAGTCTGGGCAAGGAGACTCTCAGGCGAATTCGCAAAAATCTGGGAACGGACTACGTTGTCGTCGGTTCCTATGCCGAGTTGGGCGCGAAGTCCGAGGGGCAGATCCGCTTGGACCTGCGCCTGCAGGATACGCAAAGCGGAGAAACCATTGGGACGTTTTCGGAATCCGGAACCGAAGCTCATTTGCTGGATATCGTGTCCAGCGCCGGTGCGCAGCTGAGACAGAAGTTGGGGGTGCGGGCGGTTACCAGGGAAGAAGCCGCTGAGGTGGCCATTGCAGTTCCGGCAAAAGCGGAAACGGCAAAGCTATATTCGGAAGGGCTCGAGAAATTGCGAATCTTCGATGCCCTCGGCGCCAGAACTCTTTTGACAAAGGCGGTGGCCGCGGAGCCTGACTATGCGCCCTCGCATGCGGCAATGGCGACCGCATGGTTGCATCTTGGCGACGACGGCCGGGCGGTTGCAGAGGCGAAAAAAGCATTCGACCTTTCTGGCAATCTGTCCCGTCAGGAGCGTCTTCTGGTGGAAGGGCGGTACCGGGAAGTGTCCCGCGATTGGGATCGCGCCATCGAAATCTATAGGGCGCTGTTCGACTTTTTTCCCGACAATCTTGAGTACGGTTTGAATCTGGCCGGCGCGGAAGTGGCAGCGAACAAATGGAAGGAAGCGCTGGAGACGGTCGCGGCGCTGCGGGCCCTACCAGAGCCGCTTCGCGATGATCCGCGCATCGACCTGGCGGAGAATGATGCGGCGAGATCCTTGGGCGATACCAGGCGGGCTGAGGCCGCGCTGAGCAGAGCCGCGGAAAAGGCGCGAAGCGCGGGCGCCACATTATTATTGGCCAAAGCGCGCCGCGAACAGGCATGGCTGTTTGAAAACTCGGGAAGGGAAGAGCAGGTCGAAGGCGCGGTCAATGAGGCGATGCAACTTTATGTTTCAGCACACGACCAACCGGGTGTTGCGGCAGTAGCTACCTTGCAAGCGATTGCGCTCGAAAGGCAAGGAGACTACCTGGGCGCCAGAAAGAAATATGAAGAGTCCCTCGAGATTTACCGCGAATCGGGCAACAAGGTCAGCCTGGGTGCGGAGTACGACAATCTGGGCGACATTCTGCTGTATCTGGGCGACACCAAGCAAGCGCAGAGCAGCTACCGCGAAGCGTTAGCTACGTACCGTGAAATCGGCGATCAGAATGGAGTCGCCCTGGCAAAAATCGGCCTGGGGGACGTCTTTGTGCTGCTCGGAAAACTTAGCGACGCAAAAGACATGTACCGGGAAGCCTATGAAATTTGCCGTGAGCTCGGCAGCCGTAACCGGCTGGCGCTGGCGCTCGCCGGTTTGGGGAGAGTGCAGCTCTTCGAGGGACACGAGACAGAAGCCCAGAAAAGCGAAACGGAAGCGGTCGCCATTCTGGAGGAGGTTGGAAACAAGAGCGAAGCCGAGCGAGTTCGAATGACCATAGCGGAACTGCTGCTCGATGAAGGAAAGATAGCCGAAGCCGGGTCGGCGGCGCGCAGATCGGTGGCGGTACTGGAGGAAAAGAAGGCACGTCGCGCTGCGGCGATCGCCAAGCTGATCCTTGCACAAGCGCTCTTGACCGAAGGCCACCTCGAGGAGGCCCGCACGGTCGCTGCGCAGCTGGTCACCTCCTCCAGCCGGAGCTCGGACGAAGAGTTGCAACTTCGATCGGAAATTGTTTCCGCGCAAATCGACGGGATCGGCGGGAGCCTTTTCGACGCAAATAACTCAGTGCGGCGCTTGAACAAGGTCATGTCGGCGGCGACTGCGGCGTCTTTCGTTGAAGTGGCGCTTGAGGCCAGGCTGGCTGCGGGAGAATTGGAAGTCGGCAAAGGCGACCGAGACGTTGGGCGTAGCCACCTCAAGAGGCTCGAGACCGATTGCACGAAGGCGGGCTTTGCGCTCATTGCGCGGCGGGCTTCGGCGGCGTTACGGACCGCATCCCTTCAAGCGGGCGGCTAAGGTCTCTGACCTCTACGGACGGAGCCTTCGCAAAGCTCAAACTAGAATTTACGGCATAGGGAACAAACGGGCCTAACACATGTCTCTTGTGAAGGTTACCGGGGAGCCTGAAAATGACATCGGCATACCTTGACTTCCCGGCCTGCGGCGCTGCTAAGTACGACCGCGGAG